>JASHTR010000304.1 GCA_030040455.1 Terriglobia bacterium
CTACCACTCTGGTAACCCAAAACTAAAAATATCACTTCCCGCCGCGATGGCGACGTACTGCCTGCCGTCGACGGCGTAGGTCATCGGCGAGGCGTGCAAGTTCTGGCCGGTGTTGAAATGCCACAGCGGCGTTCCGGTTTTGGCGTCCACGGCTTCAAAAGAACCCGCGTCATCTCCGAAGAAAACCAGCCCTCCGGAGGTAGTGAGCGTCCCAGCCCAGGAAATCCCTCGGCCGATCTGAGGAAACCGCCATTCGATGCGGCCGGTGTCCAGGTTATACGCCAGCAGGAACTTTTGTCCGCCTTCTCCGGGAATCCTTTGGGCACCGGTCGCATAATAGGTTCGTCCTTGAACGAACGGCTCGGTCTTCAGATAATAGATTTCACAATCTTCAAGGTCCATGAAATAGAAGAGGTGCGTCGAGGGATTGAAGGAGGGCGAATACCAGTTGGTGGCGCCCGCAAAACCGGGACATATTCGGGAGCCCTGGGCGGTGGGCACCACTCCGGTGCGCACCGGCCTTCCCTCGGCGTCAATGGTTTTCGCCCAGTTCAGCTTTTTGGCAAACCTGATCGCGGAAAGGAAGCGACCGTCGGTGCGGTCGAGCACATACAAAAATCCGTTGCGGTTGGCTTCAACCAGCAGTTTGCGCGGGCGTCCTTTGTAGGAAGCATCGATGAGAACCGGCGTTTCCACAGCGTCGTAATCGAAGAGGTCGTGAGGCGTAAACTGGAAATACCATTTGAGCTTCCCTGTGTCGGGGTTGAGGGCGAGCACGCAGGCGGTGTAAAGGTCATCGCCAGGCCGAACGCTGCCGTCGAAATCCGGAGAGGGATTGCTCGTGCCCCAGTAAACCGTGTTCAGCTCCGGATCATAGGTGCCGGGCATCCATGTGGTTCCACCGCCCCGGAGATAGCTTTTCCCCGGCCAGCTTGCAGAGCCAAACTCACCCGGACCAGGAATAGTCCATAGGCGCCATAAGCGCTTTCCCGTGCGCGCGTCGAACGCCATCAGAAAGCCCCGCACGCCATCATCGCCGCCTGAAGTTCCCACCAACACTTCGTTCTTAACCACCAGGGGCGCGCTGGTGGCGCCGTAATTCTCCTTTGTATTGGCGTAGGGCACGTCCCAGAGCAGGTTGCCGGATCGGGCGTCCAGGCACAGGAGATGGGCGTTATCCGTCTCCATGAAAATGCGGGAATGCCATACGCCGACTCCACGATTGTGGTGCGCGGAAGCGTCATCAATCAAACCTTCGGTAATAGGCCGCGTGGCGTGCCAGATGACGCGGCCGGTTCGGGCATCCAGAGCAAAGGCATCGTTGGCGGAGGTCACAAACATGACGCCGTTGATTACAACGGGCGTTACTTCCATCGAGTCCGAACTGCGAGAATGGAACACCCATTGGGCGCGAAGTCGCTGCACGTTGCTGGCGTTAATCTGATCGAGGCTGCTGTAGCGCCGTCCGGTATAGTCGCCATTGTATGAAGGCCAATTGGAGGACGGAGGCGTGACGAGAAGGTTGGCGACGTGCACGTCGATGAGAGAGGAAACCGGGTTGCCGGGCGCCTTCTGCGGCGCGGCGGCCAACCCCACGACCCCGGCCCAAATAACCGCCAGCCCGATGGCCGCTTTTCCGCAGCGCGGCGACCTCCGGCCACGTGGCATGAAGCAGCACAATCGCGCCCGGCGGCCCGAGGCGGCAGCGAGCATCAATAGGCTCCTTCTGCGGCGGGATTGAGCCACGCTTCTCCGAGCGAGCCCCGGTCGGATCCGTTCGGGTCCACCAGATGAATGGAGACTCGCGCGGTCCCAGGCGGCGCATCGACAGATTGCTGCAAGGTCACAAAGCGAAGGGGGCTTACCGTCTGAAGCTGAGCCTCGCCCGTTTGGATTCCATCGCGATCGTAGAGATAGGCGACCAATTTGCCTGGAAAGAAAACGCCGAACGTTCCGGAAAGCTGGATTTTGCCTCCGGCGGCGACGGCTTCGACCGGCTTGCTCACGGCAGCAGCATAAGCCACCGTGGCCACGGGACCTTCGAGCCTGGTAGGAAGCCATTCTGTATCCATGGCGTAGGTGCTTCCCGGCGCGAGATCGGCCATCGGGCTATTTAGCTCAGCTTCCATGTAATACGGGACGCGAACGGGATCGGCAGGCGTTATTTCGGGCACGCCTTGGTCGTTCAACCGCATCGAAGGACCGTTGGTGTAGAAGATGACGGTTGCCTTCCCAGGATAGGAAGCGTGGGGATGCCGGTGAAAGCGCTCGATCATGGCGTATTGCGTCGAGCCATCCACCACGGCAACCCAATTACCCGTTGAATCAACCCACACTTCGCTTTGAAGGTACAGCCAGTGCAGCGTAAACAATCCGTGACGGATGGAGAAGGAAGGATCCCCGGCCGGCCCGTCGCGCACGTGATAACCTTCGAGATAAACGCTTTCCGGATTCGCAGGCGTGAAAGCCCAAAAGTCGTGATTGTAGGTGCCCGCTTCGCTCCGATCGGCAGTGTCATATTGTGATACCGACTGCATGGACCAGTGGAGGGGATGCCCGGTGACGTTCTTCATGACGGCGTGAAAGGATATTTCCGGCGAGCTACTGCCAATGCGGATATCCCGCGAATATTGAATGCCGGTATCGGGATCAGGCGGCCCCACAAGCTCCACCGCGCAGTCCGGTTCGTGAGACAAGACGCGAAGTGTGTAGGCACCGTCGTCCAGAGGTCCTGAAACCGGACCTGCCCAATGCTGCTCGTCTTTGGTTCCTTCCGGCATCGGCCACACCTTATCGCCCCCGTAATTGATCCAGCGGCGCGAAGCGGCGCCTTCCTGCGGCGGAAAATACTGACCGAGGTATCGCGGATTAACGAACAGGTAGGGATGCCCGCCAAAGGCCACCTGCATCAGCCGTCCTCCAAGCTGAGGCACGATCGTCAGCGTAACCCAAGGATTGGTTAATTGCTCCGCCTTCCAACCCTCAAATGTTGTGGATTCGATGTGACAAGGCGAGGCAGGAAGGTGGCTACTCTGGGCCAGACACAGGAGCGGGAAGAGGAAGGAAATTACGGCAAAGCAGGCCAGCGCGAAGATGCATCTTTTCATAACCCTAAATTTCCGCCTGAATCCGCCGGTCTGTTGTACCCAAGCTCTTGCGAAATTTGCATTCCGGCTTTTTGAACGAGCGGTGCCAGTTGCCGAAGGCGCCGGACAGACATGCGCACCGCCGGCCCGGTTACGCTCAAGCTGGCATTGACGGTCCCCGTGTGATCCCAAATCGGACCTGCAATGCACCGAATGTGCGTTTCGTACTCTTCCAAATCCCACGCATATCCGCTTTGCTTCACGCGCTGCAATTGCGTTTGTAAATCCCGCAGGTTGCTTACGGTGTGGGTGGTAAACCGCTTCAACTCCAACGCGCTTAGAATGCCCGCTTGCTCGGCGGGCGGCAAATACGCCAACAGAATCTT
>JASHTR010000023.1 GCA_030040455.1 Terriglobia bacterium
CGATTCTTGAGCAGGGCGAGCCGCCGTTCACGTTTGTCAGGGAGTTGAGTAAGCCATTCCTGCCGAAAGACTCGGTACACGGGAAGGCCCTCGTTAATCCACGCTACGTCTATTCGTATTTTGCACTTTACGGCGACCCCCTGGTGGATACGGATATGGATCCCTTTCCGGATGGGTTATTGGGACGACTTCGAGACGCGGGCATCAACGGTGTCTGGTTACAGGCAGTGCTGCGGAATCTGGCGCCCTCCAAAATCTTTCCCGAGTTTGGGACAGGCTGGGAAACGCGAATACAAAACCTCAACAAGCTGATCGCGCGGGCTGAAAAGTACGACGTGAAAATCTATTTCTATCTAAATGAACCGCGATCGATGCCGGCTGAATTCTTCACCCGGCATCCCGATATTAAAGGCACGCATGATCCTGGCAGGAAGGACTTCTTCGCCATGTGCACGAGCACGCCGGAAGTCCGGATTTGGCTTCGGACCTCTCTGGCCCAACTCTTTTCTAACGCGCCAGGGTTAGGGGGAATTTTCTGTATTACCGCGTCGGAGAACCTCACAAACTGCTTTTCGCACGGTCATCCGGAGTTCTGCCCACGTTGTTCAAACCGTAACGGGTCGGAAGTGATTGCCGAGCTCATCGAAACGTTCCGGGAGGGGGTGCGGCGCAGCAGCGAGACTGCGGAGATCATCGCGTGGGACTGGGGCTGGGGAAAGGACTGGATTCCGAACAGTGCCGAGGCTGAACAGGTTCTTCCAAAACTCTCCAAAGATGTCGCCCTCCTCAGCGTCAGCGAGTGGGCGAAGCCGATCGACCGCGGTGGACATCAAACCAAGGTCGGAGAATATTCTATTTCGGTCGTAGGTCCGGGGCCGCGGGCGCTTAAGAACTGGACCCTGGCGCGGAACCACGGGAATCCTGCCTTTGCCAAAGTGCAGTGGAGCGCGACTTGGGAAATCTCAGCGGTCCCATATGTTCCAGTCCCCGATCTCGTCCTCCAGCATTGCGAGAACCTGATGCAGGCCAACATTAAAGGTCTGATGGCATCGTGGACCGTGGGTGGTTATCCCTCGCCCAATTTTGATGTTGCCAAGGCATTTTACTTTTCTCCCTCGCCTAACCGTGATCGGGTGCTTCAAGCGGTTGCAGTTGAGCGGTACGGGCCGGAAGCGGCACTAAAAGTTGTCGAAGCGTGGAAGACATTCAGCAGGGCTTTTGTGGAGTATCCGATGGAGGGCGGGGACGTTGTCTATCGTATTCCAGTGCAGCACGGCCCGGCCAACCTGCTGCGGCTGCACCAGACGGGTTATAAAGCATCCATGATGCTTTTCCCTTATGACGACTACAAAGATTGGGTGGGGAGCTATCCCGTCGTAGTAGTCCAAAAACAGTTCGAAAAAATGGCTGCTTTATGGGAACCTGGCCTCGAAACATTCCGTCGTGCGCTTAGATACGTCTCATCAGACAGACTTCATGCTGCTCTTAAGGACCTCAGCGTGGCGGAGACGTGTTATCTGCACTTCAAGAGTGTGGCCAACCAGATTCACTTTTACGTATTGCGCGCGGCCTATGAAGCCGCACGGCCCAATGCCCGTCCCGCACTTCAAGCGAGCATGGCAAGAATCGCTGAGGAAGAAATCGAACTCGCCACCCGTCAGCATGCAGTAGCAAGACAAAACTCTGAGATTGCCTTTGAAGCCTCCAATCAATATTACTATCGTCCTCTCGATCTGGTGGAGAAGGTTTTGAACTGCGATTACGTCATCAACAGGCTAAAGGTGGTATTGAGAACTTCGCGGGATGCTGCAAAATCCGGCGATCTGTCATTCTGAGAAGTCCTGCGATGTGGGACGACGAAGGATCCCTGTATTTACTTGATCTAACGAATGCCGGAATTCTTCACTCTCGCTCATAATAACGGGCTGCAGTAATTTTTAGCAGCTAATTTGGTTAGGAGGCACTTGGATGGATCGAGTACGAATTGGATTGGTAGGCTGCGGCCTTTTTGGTGAGAGCCATCTCCGCGCCTATCGCGCGGTACCAGGGGCTGAGGTGCGCGCGGTGTACGACCCGGCACCGGAGCGTGCAAAAGATCTCGCCGAGACCTTTCGTGTGCCCCGCATCTGCTCTAGTCTCCCTGAACTCTGTGAACTTAATGATCTGGATGCTGTGGACGTAGTCTCGCCGGAAGAAACTCACCTCGAACCCGTCCTCGCTGCCCTGGAGGCCGGAAAAGCCGTTTTCGTTGAAAAGCCCTTGGCGACGAACCTCGATGAATGTTCCCGAATGAGTCGGGCAGCCACACAGGCGCAGCGCATTCTGATGGTGGGCCATATCTTAAGGTTTGAAACGAAGTGCGGGCTTCTCAAGCAGGAAGTTGAGTCCGGGCGTTTAGGGAAAATTGTCTCGATGCACGCGCGCCGCAACCGGCCCCGCTCTCTTCTCGAACGCTACAATCGAACCCATCCGGTGCTAGAGAACTCCATTCATGATATCGACTTGATGTTGTGGTACACAGGCGAGCGCGTCCGTCGCGTCCGGGGGTTTGGCCGTAAGGCTACAGGACGCAAGCACCACGACACGTTTTGGGGAGTGTTGGAATTTGAAGGCGGCGCCCTGGGAATTGTAGAGACTATCTGGCTTCTTCCGCAGAAGGCGGGCGTGTTGCTGGACGACGCGTTTCAGTTGATTGGAGATCGTGGCGTGGGAAACATCAGCCTTTATCCGGGCGCGCTAAGTTTTTGGCGCGACGACGGCTATGAGATCCCGGACAGCGGTTACGATCCGCGTCTGCGAGGCGCTGCGGTCGGCGCCTTGCGAGACGAGCTGACGTATTTTTGCGAGTGCGTGCGCAACCAACGTCAGCCTGGAATTATTACTCCACGCGAAGCCAAAAACGCCGTGCGCGTGGCCCTGGCGTTGGTTGAGTCAGGAAACCGGCAGCAAGATATCGAAATCAATGACTGGGACTGAGCGATGCGCCTGAGCGAGAGAATTTATTTAGTTGGCGGTGGGACGCTGGGGTTTGGAATCTCGCATGAGCTTGACTGTCACGTATACCTGATTGATGGCAGCGGGGGAATGGTGCTGATTGATTCGGGTGCGGGCGTGACGATCGAGCCAATCATTCGAAACATCCAGCGCGACGGTTTGGACTTGCGTCGCCTCAAGAATGTGCTGCTCACGCACGCCCACGCCGACCATGCCGGGGCGGCCTTTGAATGGCGTAAGCGATTCGGCGCTGTGGTTGCCGCTTCGAAAGAAGCCGCGGAGTACGTCCGAAACGGTGACGAAGAAAAAATCAGTCTGGCCGTTGCGAAACGAGGAGGCTTCTACCCGAAAGACTACGCGTTTCACGCCTGCCCCGTCGAGCGAGTTCTAGCGGAAGGCGATCGCTTCAAATTCGGCGATCTGGAGCTCGAGGTGATTGAAACTCCCGGCCACTGTTCAGGAATGCTTTCTTTTGTTTTGAAGGAACAAGGCCAGCGCGTGTTATTCGATGGCGATACGGTTTTTCATGATGGAAAGCTCCTGATCACGAACGTTTGGGATTGCGACCTTCAGGAATACGTGGGCAGTATTCAGAAACTAGCTGCTCTGAAGGTGGATGCCCTATTGCCGGGCCACTTGACGGTTTCCTTGAGTCAAGGAGCCCGCCACATCCAGAAGGCATGGGACACCCTGCAAGGTCTCGCAGTACCGCCCAATATCATCTAATGGCTTACTCGGATCTCATTCAGACTTTGGCGCATCTCATTCGCATCCCAAGCGTCAACCCAGCCTACGATCCTTCAAGCTCGGAAGCCGATATTCAGCGATGGATTATGCGCTTCTTCCGCGATCATGGAATTGCTGCTGACGAGCAGGAAGTGTGTCCAGGTCGCTCGAACGTCGTGGCAAAGCTTCCAGGGAAGATATCCGGGCGCCGCATCGTGTTTGAAGCCCATTGCGACACGGCGGGTATCGACGGGATGAGCATTCCGGCGTTCGGGTCGCAAGTCCAAAACGGGCGAATTTTTGGACGCGGATCGTGCGACACCAAGGCCGGCCTGGCGGCCATGATGCATGCCCTGGTGGATTTGAAAGAGGCTCAAGT
>JASHTR010000305.1 GCA_030040455.1 Terriglobia bacterium
CAAAGAAACCCAAGGAATTCCACTTCGCGTTTCTTGGCGCCTTGGCGTCTTTGCGAGAGGATGTTAGTTTTTTCATAGATTCACAGGCTTTCCCTACATCAGGTGGCAAAGCCACTGTTCGCGCGAGCGAACCCCCGTCAATGTTATATTTGAGTGTGCCAGGCGTGGGGCGTCTGAAGCGCAGGCTCGATTGTCTCTGCGCAGTGAGGGTCGCATAGGTTTTCACCAGGCGAGCTCAAATGTTCAGAAAGATTCTCGTTGCCAACCGTGGGGAGATCGCGCTGCGCGTGATTTGCGCCTGCAAGGACCTGGGCATCCGCACGGTTGCGGTGTATTCCGAAGCGGACCGCGATGCGCTGCACACGCGCTTTGCCGATGAGGCCATTTGCATTGGCCCGCCACGGAGCGCCGAAAGCTACCTTAACATTGCCAGTATCATTTCGGCAGCGGAAGTGACGGATTCCGAAGCCATCCATCCTGGATACGGTTTTCTCTCTGAAAACGCGCACTTCGCGGAAGTCTGCGAAACTTCGAAGCTCACCTTCATCGGCCCTTCGCCGGGTGTGATCGAGCTCATGGGGGATAAGGACAAGGCCAGGCGCAAGATGGCTGCCCTTGGCTTGCCAGTGGTTCCAGGTTCCGGCGTGCTGACATCGGAAGAGCAAGCGGCAACAGAGGCGGAAAGAGTTGGCTATCCCCTGATGATCAAGGCAGTTGCCGGTGGCGGGGGGCGGGGAATGCGCATCATCAAAGCTCCGAAGGATTTGCCACAGGCTCTCGCAACCGCTCAAGCGGAGGCTGAGGCCTCCTTTGGCTTGCCAGACATCTATTTGGAAAAATACATCGCCTCCCCGCGACACATCGAATTCCAGGTGATGGGTGACGCCTACGGCAAAGTGATTCACCTTGGTGAGCGTGAATGTACCCTCCAGCGTCGGCACCAGAAGGTGGTGGAAGAATCGCCTTCGTTAACGATCGGTTCCGACACCCGCGAAGAAATGGGCAAGAAGGTGGTGGAAGCTCTCGAGAAGATCGGCTACACCAACGCCGGAACGGTTGAATTTCTGATGGATGAGAACCACAAACTGTATTTTCTGGAGATGAATACGCGCATCCAGGTGGAGCATCCGGTGACCGAACTGGTGACCGGGTTGGATCTGGTGAAGCAACAGATTCGCATTGCATCCGGGGAGAAGCTGCCGCCGGAATGGGATTCACGGCCGCTCAATGGACACGCCATCGAATGCCGCATCTGCGCAGAAGATCCGGAAACGTTCGTTCCCTCGCCGGGTAGGATCACCGGCCTCTACCTGCCGGGCGGCCCAGGCGTGCGTGTCGATCACTCAATCTACACGGAATATGTTATTCCGCCATATTACGATTCATTGATCGCCAAGCTGATCTGCCACGGCCGGGATCGCGAAGAAGCGATTCAGCGCATGGCCCGCGCGCTCGAGATGTTTGTCGTGGAAGGCATTCAAACCCTCCTCCCCGTGCATGAAAAAATCATGGCCGATCCCGACTTCCGGGCCGGCAACTTTGACACTCACTTCCTGGACCGTTACCTGCACACGACAGCGAAAAGCGACGTCCCGGTGGAGAGCGTCCGATAAGCGGTGCGGCCGTGCTCCTGCCATTTCCCCGCCTTTATGCCATAGTGGACGCCGCCTGGGTTGCCCCGCCCGCGCTCTCGGAAGTTACGGCCGGACTCCTCAAGGCCGGAGTCCGCTTGTTTCAATATCGCGACAAGAAGGGCAACCCCCGGGAGATGTTTGAGGCCAGTCGCCGGATGATGGATCTCCTCAAACCCTCTGGCGGAGTGCTGATCGTGAATGACCGAGCCGACGTGGCATGGGCCGCCGGCGCCGGTGGCGTGCATCTGGGGCAGGACGATTTGCCCGCGGAGAGAGCACGGCGTATACTCCCACGAGACATGGCCATTGGCCTTTCCACGCATTCCGTTACGCAAGTCAAGGATGCGGACCGGCTGCCGCTGGATTATATTGCCTTTGGCCCTGTTTTTCCTACACACAGCAAAGAGCGGCTTGACCCTATCGTAGGACTCGAAGGCATCCGCGCGGCTCGCCAGGCCACCCGCAAGCCGTTGGTAGCAATCGGAGGCATCACGCTCGATAACGCGCGGGAGGCGATCCAATCCGGCGCTGATTCTGTAGCTGTTATTGGCGCGCTGCTGGGAGCGCCGGACCCGGCGGAAAGAGCCCGACAGTTTTTGGAAGTGCTTGAGGAACCAAGGGGAAGAATGTCTCCTTAATATCACGCGGCGCAGTTCGACGGAGCCGCGACCCGAGGGAGTATCTTTCTGAGTGAGAGCAGCGAGCGCAGAATCCCTGCATTTGTAACGTAAAGCGAATTTACGACCATACAATGTAGAAGGAACTCCATGAGCCTTAATCTCTTTACCAGAAAAGATCTGAAGACGTTACTCCTCGAGACTGAAGGGGAGAAAGGCGGGCTCAAGCGGGCACTCGGCCCGTTGAACCTGGTGACCCTCGGCATTGGCGCCATCATTGGCACCGGCATCTTTGTGCTCACCGGCCCTGTCGCTGCTGAGAACGCTGGCCCGGCCATCGTGCTTTCGTTTATCATCGCCGGCATCGGCTGCGCTTTCGCCGGGATCTGTTATGCCGAGTTTGCCGCACTCATTCCCATTGCGGGTAGCTCCTACAGTTATGCCTACGCTACCCTGGGCGAGATTGTGGCCTGGATTCTTGGTTGGGCGCTGGTCCTTGAATATGCCTTTGGCGCAGCGACGGTAGCCGTCGGCTGGGCCGGTTACGTCGATAGTCTGACTCAGAACTTCGGTCTCAACGTTCCCCCCTCGCTCGCGAATGCGCCGGGAACGAAGATGGCGTTCTACCACGGCCTCTGGTCGCCCGTGACCACGATCGCCGGTATGACGCATGGCAGCTTGGCCGCGATGCCACACGCAACCGCCCGCTTCAACCTCCTGGCCCTCATCGGCATTCTGATCATGACCGCAATTCTGGTGAAGGGCATCCGGGAATCGGCCAACATCAACACGGCGATCGTCATTGTGAAGGTTTCGGTGCTGCTGATTTTTATCGGACTGGGCATTATCTTTCTAGCGGCTCACCCGTCCATTGCCAAGGTTAACTGGCATCCGTTTATTCCCTCGAACCTTGGCCACTTCGGCGAGTTTGGCTGGAGCGGTGTTTTCCGCGGCGCGGGAATTATCTTCTTCGCTTACATCGGCTTCGATGCGGTCTCGACCGCCGCTCAGGAGGCAAGCAATCCCCAACGCGATATGCCCATCGGCATCCTCGGGTCGCTGGTCATCTGCACCATTCTTTATATTCTGGTTGCCATTGTCCTCACCGGCCTGGCACCCTATGCACGTTTAAACGTCGCCGATCCCATCGCGCTGGGCGTGGACGTCACCGGCGTCGGCTGGGGCAGCTTCCTGGTTAAGATCGGGGCCATCGGCGGCCTCACCTCCACCATGCTGGTGATGCTGCTCGGCCAGAGCCGTATTTTCTTTACCATGGCCCACGATGGCCTGCTCTGGGAATGGGCGGGCAGGGTTCATCCCAAGCTGCGCACGCCGTATATTTCAACCATTGTAGTCGGTGTCTGCGTCGCCGTGCTGGCCGGCGTGCTCCCGATCACAACCTTGGATGAGCTGACGAGTATTGGCACGCTTTTTGCCTTTACCATTGTATGCGCCAGCGTCTGGATCCTGCGTCGGCGGCAACCCAACCTGGAGCGACCGTTTAAAACCCCCTGGGTGCCAATTGTGCCGATCATGGGCATGATCGTTTCTCTGCTCTTGATGTTCTCGCTCCACCGGCTTACCTGGGAAGTCTTCTTGATCTGGCTGGTGGTCGGTCTCATCGTATACTTTCTGTATGGACGCCGGCACAGCAGAGTGCAGCAATTGGCTCAGACGGCTAAGGAAGTAAAAATGTGAAAACAAAGAACTTGAATTTTTACTTCCTTGAGAGATGTGCAAAAAATCTGGTTGTAGCGGCGGTCTATGACCGCCGGGCTCGTATTTTTAATCGGTTCGGCGCTCACAGAGCGCCGCTACAACTGCGCCGAGGGATTTTTTCACATCTTCTGAGCGATCACCGCTGGGAATCAACAAAAGTATTTTTCGCCGGGACCGGGGGAAGAGCAAGCCGCATGACCATTTTCACAGCGGAGGCGCAGGCAGGTGATTTCAGGAGGGCATGCCACGCGCATCGGCACAACGACTTTGCCGATGCCGCGGCTCACATAAATCTGAGTGCCGCCAAGCTGGTTCCATCCATCCACAAACCGCTCTCCCGGCTTCGAACGGTACAGGGAGCGGAGCAAGGGAAGCCGCACCTGACCACCGTGGGTGTGTCCGGAAAGCATTAAGTCGATTCCCAATCGAGAAGCTCCTCCGATGGCTTCCGGGTTGTGGCAGAGAAGGATTTTGGGGTCGTCGGAAGGGATAGAGCGCATAGCGGCGGGCAGATCGTCCGAAGAGAACCAGAGATCGTCTACCCCCACTATCCAGAGCGCGGCACCGCCGGAGTGGAGAGCGAAGTGGGCGTTGCGAAGAACGCGGATGCCTTGGGCGCGGAGGGCGTGCGTCACTTCCTCCGGGTCTACGCGAAAATCGTGATTGCCGAGCACGGCAAAGGTCCCCAGCCTCGCCTGAAGCCGGCCAAGCGCAAGCGCCACCGGCCAGATGTAAAGGGGGGAGAAAGTCACGTAATCGCCGGTCAGGGCAATGACGTCCGGATGGAGACGGTTCGTAAGGTCCACGACGCGCCGGACTTCCTCAATGGGTGTAAACAGGCCAAGATGAAAATCCGTCAGATGCACCAGGCGGAGGCCGTCGTGGCCCACGGGAAGCCGCCGCATACGGATGATCGTCTCAGTGATTTCAGGATCAGCCGCCAGACTTCCGGCAGGAGGAATCTTCTGGGGAACGCTGAGTGAGAGCAGCGTGAGCGGTTTCCGCTTCCAGAAGCGTGGCGCGGCCGAATCTCGGAA
>JASHTR010000306.1 GCA_030040455.1 Terriglobia bacterium
GCCGGGCACCAACCCAGCCGACGAAAAGAGCTTTGGCCCCAACAGCCTCTATTGGCGCAACATCGGCTGCCCCTGGGGTGGGATGCATAGCACAACCACCGATCTTGCCATCCTGCTCGAAACGTTTCTGAATGGTGGCGAGTACGCGGGGAAGCGAGTATTCAGTCCCGCGACGGTAAAAGCCATGACCTCGAACCAGAACGTAGGGCTTCATGCCCCGTGGGGGCTCGGTTGGTCCTTGAGCCGCTCGCGCGCGTGGAATGGCTTCGGGGATCTGGTCTCGGAGAAAGCGTTTGGGCACGCTGGCGCCACCGGCACGATGGTCTGGGCTGATCCCGAAACCCAGGTTTTATGCGTGATCCTGACAAACCGTGCGTATTCCGTGGATGGTGGACGGTTCCTGCGGCTCGTGTCGAACGCGGTCGCGGCCTCGGTAGTGCAGCCTCTCCACAAGAATCGGCAACCCCTTACAAGATAAGGAGCTTCTGAAATCAATACATCTCTCCCTGCCCGGCCTGAGCAAGCAGCGCGTCGTATATTTTGTTACACCCGGGGGAAATGCCGCTCACTTTCCCGCGCAAAACCGTCAGCGAAGCTTTCGGGAGTGTAAACTGCGCGTTTACGCTTCCGGAGAGTGTCATCTTGCGGGGCGGCTCATCCGGGTCCGCATGGCTGTTTCCTCCATCCGAATGCCACTGGTACTGCTCCCTGCCAAACGTCACCATCGTGACCGGGCCGGAAAAGAATCCGGCGGCGCCGTTGCCCTCGAAAGCAACACGCACCGCATGCGCATTTTCCTGGTCCCGATTAACGACCAGCAAGGACCACTCCTCATCCGGACGGCGCACTGCATAGACTCCGAGCAGATCGTGTCCCGCGCCGTCCTGGAGATCGCTCGAGGCACGATAGGTGTGGTGCGTTTCATCGCCGGGCTTGACCCATTCCAGGTTGATCATCCGCGAGGCATGGTACTGAGATGCGTACTGCTTGATGCGATAGTCCCGGTCCGCAACGAACATCCCGAACGTGCCCCAGCCATGGCAGCCGCGGGAAAGCGGCCGAGGGAAAAAATGAAAGTAATAGAGAGCGCTACCTCCGGAAGTAAGGAACGCTCCCGCATATTCGCCAAGCCAGAGCGCGCCAAAGATATCGACAAACGATGAATTGAGGTTCCAGGAGAGATTACTCTCCGTGATCAGCATCGGGATGTTTGCGGGCAGCCCGTCATCCCTCCACACCTGAAGAATGTGGGTCACTAATTCACGCTCACGGTAAAGATCGTTCCAGGTTACGTCACACGGCTCGAACGGATAGTGCTCGAAGGACATGAAGGCAAGGTCTGAAATCCGTCCATGCGACTTGAGGTAGTCCAGGAACCGGCCCAGCCATGAGGTCCGGCCCAGGGCGTCCGGCCACGTTTTGATGTCTTCATTGACGCCTTCAAAAATGGGTCCGCCGAGCCTGGCCTCCGGGACCAGGCGATGAATGGCGTCGGCGAACTGGAGATAGAGCGCGGCGTAATCCTCCGGCATCGCATACTGCCCATCCGGCTCTTCACCCATTTCCACATAAGCCACGGGGTAGCCACGCTTCTTGAGGTAGGCAATCTCGGCGGCGGCGTTTTCCGGGCATCCATACAGCATCGCAATGGGAACGATTGCCGGCAGGTTGTTGGTGACGCCGCTGGCGAAGAAGAGATCGAAGCCGGTTTGATCGCCGCCACGGACGTCCAGGTCAGCCTCCGAATGCCAGGGGTCGATGGACGAACAGTAAGTCGCTGTCTGATTCTGGTCCGGGGAATGCTGAACGAAGTCGATGAAGTCACCTTTGATATTGAACGCTCCAACGTATAATTCCTTGATCGCGTATCCTGCACTGTTGCGCGGATCGCCGGGGCCGTGTGAATCAGAAGTGTTCGAGGACTGAGTCATCAGAATGCGAAGGAATCGGGTTGAAATGGGATGCAAAGCGAGCTTCAGCGTCACGCTGCCGCCGCGCCCTTCCTTCACGATTCCGTTTGCGAAAGCGTTCCATGCGCCTTCGGTGGGCGCGCCCATCGCGTCCGTATTTCCTGTCCAATACTGCACCTCGTACTCGCGGGCGTAAGGGTCAGCCCAGTCCATACGAATCGCCTCGACTTCCTGCGCGGCGCCCAAATCAATCACGACCCATTGTGGGTGCAGTGAATCGTCTTCGCCCGTGAAGCGCCGGGTGAGGTAGGGATTGCTTTTCCAATACGTGTCGGGATTGCCGTCGGTCAGGCGCGAATAGCCGCTCTCTGTGCCTCCATTGCGGGTGTTGCCGCGATGGGGCAGAGGATAGCCGTAGGAGTGACGGAGAAATGCTGTGGGCTCCGCGCTGCCGGTGAAATAACCGCTCTTGCTCGCCGGATCGCTCCAGACGCCTTCAGGATTCCAGTGCCAGGCAGCAATCTGAAGCTCCGTATGCTGGCGATACGTCATCGAACCCCAGCCGCCGGAAAGACATTCTTTAATCAATGCCGGCGTGTAGAGCTTATCGACCGAGCCGGAATCCAGCATGTCAATCGACGTGCCGAGAGCGCGACGCGGGCTAAAGGCGTTTGTGGCGTGGCCCGGCGCCGCGTCCACACGCAGCGTCGCCGCAGGCCTTGGGGGATGACGGCGCCGGACGTCGTATTGACCCGGCAGCAGCGAAAAAGTCGCCGCGGCCGTGCCGCCTAAAAACTCGCGGCGGGATATTGCGTTATCGGGTTCCGTCTTCATCTGTCAGGATGCTGAAAAACATTGTGGAGACGCCTCATTCCTTGCGGGTAGCGCAAGTCTCTGCTTTTGAGAATCGGCGGCTTTTCCATATCAGTAGATCAGTGAAAGGGATGGTGACGCCGCGCTCTTGCTGCTCGCCGTCAAGCCGGCCAGCGAGCAGTGCTGTCTCTCTGGTGTAAGGGTAGACCTCGACGTCGTTGAGCAGTTCAAAGATAAACGATTCGCGGCGGGAGCGAACCTGTAGAGTGTGCGCACGATAGATTCCATGCACAAGCTCCGTAAGGCCGACGGAAGAAATACCGGCTTCTTGATCCTCGGTTGCCGCGACAACTTGCCGGAGTAGCTGAGCAACGGTATTGCCCTGGCGCTCGGCGGCGATCACAATACTGGAATCAAGGATTAATCCCATGCGGGCGGGTCGAGCGGCTCACGATGGCTGTTGGTGACAGCTTCGAGATCGGCGGCGAAGCCTCCGTCTAGGGTCACCGTCGAGCCATGTGCTTCCGCCA
>JASHTR010000307.1 GCA_030040455.1 Terriglobia bacterium
GAATGCCGATGCACGGCTACGTCACAGAGGGAAGGATAAGGCAGAAGAGAATTTATAGAGTGCAGGGAGGCAACCACATGCTTCAGGCAAGAACGCCGAATGGCGCACCCAGGTATTCGAAAATTCCAAATTGCGGAGCCGGTTGCGGGAGGCTGCATCCGCAGTTGCTTTTACCAGCGGAAGGGCTCGCCCCAATCCAAGAACTGGTGGAGGAACTCGAACGTCCCGACGCCGTGAATGGTGTGAGGACCGTTGAAATACTCGATGCGAGTGTGGCCGTGCAAGCCGAGCCAGTCATAATGCCGCCTGGCAGGCCGTTCCCGAAATGTGGGGGCCAGGTCAGACCCGCTTACGCCGATGTCGTGGCTGCACTTGGCGCTTAGACTTTTTTGAGTTCGGCGAGACACGATGATGGGGTCGGCTGGGCGCCAACGCAGCATCTGGAGGGATAAATGGGTTTCTTGCGCAATCTCTTCGCTAACAAGCGGGCTGTGAGCAAACCAGTTTCCGCGGCCAAGGTCAGCCCGGAACTCGGTTTTTTGAAAGCCAAGTCCGAAGAAAAACTAGCATTGCTCCGCTACCTTACTACCTGCGGTCAAATGAACGCGACGAAACTGGGGGACTATCTTACGATGTTCGAGAAGTTCGGAAACGTGCTCGGACCAGAAAAGAAGGCATATATTCTCAAATCGGCTCCAAGGTGGTGACCCAGATCCACTCCTTGGTCTTGGTCTCCGCTTCTCCGCCGTCCGTAGGGGGCGCCGAATCAGTTTTCTGCGAGCGCACCACCCGCACCGGCTCCGTGACCTGGGGCCAAGAGGTGAGACCGCTCACATCCCACCCGAGGCAGTCGAGGGACCGATAACGGCCCTTTTGCGGCTCGGCGAGAGGAAACAACGCGCCGGCATCTTGGTAGAGGTCCCGGCGTTCGTCCTTCAAAACCACGAGAGCGTGTTTGCGGTGAGCGAGCAGAAAATTCAGGAACGAAGACTGAGCTTACAGGCCGTCGGCCAGAACGATTTGAAGGGCGCGGGGGTAAACCTTCAACACTCGCCGAAGTAGGCGCAAGGCGGCGGTCACTTCATCCTCGCCCGGACGCTGCGGTTCCAGGTCCAGCAACAGGCGGAGGTTCCCAGTGACCAGCATCAACGTCACCTGCCGATGGTAGAACTGAACTCGGTCGCCGCTTTCCAGATGTACGATTCGCTGCAGACATCCCGAACAATGACGGCGATAGCTGGCATGATTCTCATGGCCGTCGACCACGGCGAGGTCACAGCCGCGCAGGCCGGGCAAGGCCTTGTTGCGCTTTGAGCGTGCGTAAATGTGGTGGAGTCCTTCTCTTAACCCCTCTAACCTCAAGACAGCGTAGACTCGCCCCACGGTATCCACACTGCTCATCTCGCGCCCCAGCCAGCGTTTCCACGCGGTGCACGGGCGCACTGCCTGGAGGGCATTTAAGCTGCCCAGGCGAGTCCAGAAAAGAATTAAAGCGGCCTCGACCAGCACAGGGGCAGGAATCAGGGGCCGCGGACGGCGATCCGAGATCGGGGACAAGACGTCGCTCGACAATCCGAAAACTTTATCCGCGTATCGGATCAGGCGCCGAAGCATCGTTCTACTCCTTTCTCTCCAACAGGTGCTTCCACTCCCCCTCCGAGAGCTCCTCGATCAGGTGCTGCATCTCCTGGTGATTCCGGACGGCTTGACGCACGCGCTCTTCCCAGGCTTTAGGGACACACCACTGGCGCAATTGCCCCCGATGGCTTTGGACCAGATAGAGAGACGCGTGCAGTTCGCCCCGCGCGCAATGGCAGTTGGGCTTGCCGCAACGGCCGTGGCGCAACGAGAGCGTCCCACGTAAGAAGCGCTGCGTATGCGCGATCTGAGCCAGGCGCGAGCGGCGGCGGCGCTCGGCGTCCGTGAAACTGGAGCGAGCCATGGTCCCTTTCCTGTCTTATACGTATACAATATATAAGACAACACGCCTTGTCAACCCCTGAAAACGAATACGAATCTGCTTCCATACGAGAGAAAAAGGATAAATATGAGCGAAGGAAGGGGTTAACTCAGGTTAGAAACGGCGGATGCGGAATCGCTGGATCTACCCCTGAGTTCCTTGCCTGATCCAAAAAGGCGTCGGGACTGGCGACGTGGGGATTCATGTCGCTAGGTGTAAATGATGGAGCAAGCGGGAATCGATCGAAATTATCTGTCCACACGTGCACATGCGCATCGATGAATCCATGTAGTTCGTTTCGACTTGTGGATTCTGAACTACGATCTCTCGTGTCAGGTCCTGTACGATCGCTCGAATTAGGTTGGTTCAAGTCTGTCTTTCCGTCGTCAACCTGTTGAACATTATTGTAAAACATCATACGCAGCGAGAGCGTAGATCTTGCAAGCCTGGATGATGCTGTTGACTCCCACCCATTCGTTGGGCCCATGGGCGAGTGAGATCATGCCAGCGCCAAATGCAGGAATGGTCGGAATTCCGGCTTCGAGCTGAAATTTGGGCGCATCCGTAGCGGCTGGGTAGATGCTTAAAGGAGGACAAAAACCCAAGACATCCTTTGATGCGCTCACCAGGGCCTTGACAAGCGGCAGATCCTCGCTCACCTCGATCGGATCAATCCAATCAAGGGGCGGAGGCTCGATCTCCAGTTCCACCCTAAGAGAAGGGTCCGCAATTTGCCGCTGACCGAGGAAATCATGGATATCTTTGATTAAGGTCTCTTTCTTCATTCCTGGCAGAGTTCGGATGTCCACGCCGAACTCTGCGTATCCGGGATAAACGCCAAAATATACCCCGCCCTTCAGGCGCACTCCGAGATTTACGGTTACACCGTTAGGAGTTAGTGGGTTGGGTTCGTAATTGAGCTTCAAATCACGGCTCATCCTGAGCATTAAATCCGAGAGTTTAAGACTCGCGTTTACTGAGGGAAAGCGATCTGAAAGACTGCTGTGCATCTGGGTGCCGGAGACCTTTACGGTAAAGCAACACAGACCGCGGCTTCCGACGTGCAGATATTCCCATTCCCGGTTTATTCCGGGCGGCTCTCCAATCAACGCCATATCGGCCTTGAGTCCGTATTCCGCTGCCAAATAATGTGCGCCATACTTGCCGCCTCCTTCCTCGTCCGCGACGAATGCCAGCACTAAATCTCCTTCGAGAGGGCCCACCTGTCTGAGGGCGGCCGCTGCATATACAAATGCCGCCACAGCGGCTTTCATGTCCGAAGCGCCGAGGCCATAAAGTTTGCCATCTTTCAAAGCAGGACTGAAAGGGTCGGACTCCCATTGTTTTTGCGAATCGCCAACGGGCTTCGTGTCGGTGTGCGCGACATAAAGCACAATCGGTTTGCCAGTCGTCCCACGAAGTCGATATAGAACATTCGGTCTTTCCGGTATTTTGCCGATGATCACCGCTCCCTTCAAGCCTACACTCTCGAGTTCTTCCGAGAGGACGCTTGTGATTTTCCGTTCGTCACCTGGAGGGTTGAAGCTGGGTGTCGAAATCAACTTGCCCGTGAAATCAATTATCTCTTGCCGATGATTATCTATCCACTTTAGAAGTCCATTCTGGTGCATAACCGACTCTTGCACATCCTGTTTGAAGTCAGTAGATCAGACACTCCATTCCTGCCATACTCAACCGGCAGGGGGCAAACAGAATTATCTTACCGATGCTGTCTAATATCGTCAAAGGAACGTTTCTGAGTTCTTTGCCTATGTACCGGGAGGGGATTCCTCTCCCTTGGGTTCTTCCAATGGGGCAAGAAATATAGGATGCGAAGAACCCACCCGATCTCTGCAAAGCTGGAGAAATTGGTCGTAGGGTTCAGGGAGTTTTTCCAGTGTGGTTTTGCAAACGATGCCCACCTCGCGACAAAGCGGGTGCCCCAAAATCCGCAAATGATGCAGTTTGTGACGAGAGGCCCTAAGCTTTGATAAGAATGCGATTCCAACGCCACCGCACACAGCACTTTCTATCGCCTCTTCGTTCTCGAGCTCTAGACGCACAATTGGAGATAGCCCGATTTTGCTGAAGAAATGGTCCAGAGCCCGGCGAAACCCGCTGCCTCTTGGGTACAAAATCATAGGAAAGTTTTGCAATTCACGTGGCTGCACAGCCTTCTTTTTCGCGAACGGGTGGCGATTATTAACGACGACTAGAAACTCCTCTCGATAAAGTGGCTGCACGACCAACCCTCGCCCCTCGACGGGTAGAGCGACCAAGCCGATATCAATTGTCCCATCACGAATTTCTTCCACGATTGCGTCCGCGAGGCCCGTCGTGATCAATAATGAAAGCTTTGGATGTTTATTCTTGAATTTCTCCAAAATGGGTGGAAGAAAGGATGATAACGTAGTCGTGGATGTCCCAACGTGAATACGCAAAGCAGGAAACTGTGAAACTTCCAAAACGCGCTGGGCTGCATCTGACACTTGGTTTAGTATCGCCTTAGCGCGAGGGAAGAGGACCTGCCCTGCCTCGGTCAGGGTCACCTGCTTTCCTCTCCTAACGAAAAGTCGACAATGTAGCTCCTCTTCTAGGAGCGCAATCTGGCGACTTATTGCTGAATGTGAGATAAACAGTTTTGTTCCAGCCTTCGTGAATCCGCCAAGTTCTGCTACCGTGTTGAACATTTGTAGTTGACGGATATCCATTTTGACCCTTCCAGGCTCATCGCCACTCTGCTGGGGCGCAGCCCTAGCCCAACTTCCACGGTCGGCGGAGTGAAGTGGTGGATTTGCAATAGGTTAGCATTTCATTCCGTCACTATAAATGGATTTCGTGCCACGTTTTCGCGGGCTTCATAACCTCCGTCGGAATCCTCAGAGTCGAATAGATTTCCCGATGGATCGGTTCCGGCGTCGTTCCCTTGCGGATTTTCAGAATCTTGCCGTCTGCCATCGGCAGCACCACCGTAACCACCTGATGCGTGCTCAGTTGCTGGCGCAAGCTCCACCACGACGTGTGCACTCCCCGATCCAGGAACCGCTTCTCGATGGCCACGAGCAGGTAATAAGCCAGGACGCAGAGAAAGATATGCGTTTGCACGCGATTTTCGAGCTGATGAAAAATGGGCCGCTCGGCGAGCAAACTCTTCATTGCCCGGAACGCCGCTTCTACCCGGGTGAGCAAAATATAGGTGCGCCAGATTTCATCGGCACTCAAATCCTGCCGATCGGTCCTCAGTACATAGCCCCCGTCCAACTCTTGGGCGACCGCCTTCTTCTCCTGGTCCTCAGGCGCCTTTGCGGGGTTGCCTGTAAGGGCTCTGCGGCCTTGATCCGGGGCGGCGGTTGGGCGGGGAGCTTAAGCCCCAATCGGTGCAGGATCAGTTGCTGCTCCGGTTCCGGTTGCGTATAACGCGGCATGATCAGCCACCG
>JASHTR010000308.1 GCA_030040455.1 Terriglobia bacterium
CGTCCCCTCCACCTGAACCGGCTGATAGAAGAAAATGATGACGATGAATGCCAGGAGCAATGAAAGGATCAGATCGCGCAGCCAGAACCGGCTGTCGAAAAAAGGCGATCGGTGTTTGGCTTCTCTCATTCCGTCAGATTGCCGTCCGCCCCACATGCGTCCTGTTACTTTTATACCACGCCGCGCAAGGCGAGTGCTACCTTGCGCGTCACGGTCGTGCCAAAACCTCAGAAATTTAAGATGACACAGCACCGCTGGCGCAAAGCGTCAGTGGAGTGCGGCAGCTTGCTGCCGCTTTGGGCGCGCCCGCTTGCCTGCGCGCCAGGGAACCGGAAGCTTGCTTCCGGCCCGAAAAGCGGGAGCGAGCTCCCGCACGCCAAACCTGCGTGACTTTGGCGTGACCCTGCTTTGCGCGTAGGAGCGAGGATGAGCCTCATCGATCATCGGGACAGTATGGTAGAATTCAAAGCTTAAATTTATTGAAGGAGCAGGCATATTGGCAGCCATTGACTTGATTGTTGGACGGGAGATTCTCGATTCACGCGGCAATCCGACGGTCGAAGCGGACGCGCATCTTCGCGACGGTGCCTTTGGGCGAGCCGCCGTACCTTCCGGCGCCTCAACGGGCGAGCACGAAGCCCTTGAATTGCGCGACGGCGAAAAGCAGCGCTACCAGGGCAAAGGGGTGCTGATAGCGGTTGAAAATATCAACAACGTCATTGCCCGGGAGATGGGAGGCCACGAAGCGGCAGAGCAGGCGGAAATCGACCGCCTCCTCATCGAGCTCGACGACACTCCGAACAAGGGCAAGCTGGGCGCGAACGCCATCCTGGCGGTCTCAATGGCCGTGTGCCGCGCCGCCGCGCAATCCGCCCACCTGCCCCTTTATCGTTACCTGGGAGGCTTGCAAGCCCGGCGCCTTCCTATCCCGATGATGAACATCCTGAACGGTGGCGCTCATGCGGACAATACCGTCGATTTCCAGGAATTCATGATCTTGCCCGTGGGAGCGGAAAGCTTTTCTCACGCCTTGCGCATGGGCGTTGAGATCTTTCACACTCTGAAGACAGTGCTGAAGAAACAGGGCTACTCCACCTCGGTGGGCGATGAGGGTGGTTTTGCTCCCAGCCTGAAGTCCAACCATGAGGCCGTGGAGCTGATTCTGGAGGCGATTGAGGGAGCAGGCTACTCGGCAGGCCGCGACGTTTGCCTTGCGCTCGATCCCGCTGCCAGCGAGATGTTCGACGGGCGCGAATACGTCTTTTTCAAGTCGGACGAATCGAAAAAGTCCTCTGACCAGATGATCGACCTCTACTCGGAATGGGTACGGCAATATCCCATTATTTCCATCGAAGACGGCCTTGCGCAGGACGATTGGGAAGGCTGGGTGAACTTAACCCGCGAGTTGGGTGAAAAAGTTCAACTGGTGGGGGATGACCTGTTCGTCACCAATACTGAAAGGCTCGAACGCGGCATCGAAGAAGGCGCTGCAAACTCAATCCTGATCAAGCTCAACCAGATCGGCACCGTCACCGAAACCATGACGACCATCGATCTCGCTCGCCGGAACGGTTACACGGCCGTCGTTTCTCATCGCTCTGGGGAAACAGAAGACACTTTCATTTCCGACTTCGTCGTCGGACTCCACACCGGGCAAATCAAGACCGGCTCAGCAAGCCGGACCGACCGCATCGCCAAATACAATCAGTTGCTGAGGATTGAAGAAGAGCTCGGCCCGGTAGCTGAGTTTCCGGGCCGTTCGGCCTTTAACGTCCGGGAAGTCGCAGCCGCCGCGGACCAATAAACAGAATGGCCAATAGCCCCAGAGCCATTAAGGCCACCGTTCCAGGCTCAGGCACCGTGGAAGAGGGCACGGTTCCGTCAATCTCAAATGCGGGTTGCTCAATCCCGGGTGCCAACAGCCAGGGGCCGGTAGCACTTGAATAGCAGCTTACAGCCCCCGTGGTTAAGTTTACAGAACAACTGACCGCAAGATCAGTGCTGGTCGAAATATCTCCAACTGAATTGAAGGACCACGCCGCTTCCGTATCCGCCGCGCCGGCTGAAAGGACCAGCCAATAAGCACTTCCCATATCCAGGGTGGGATCGGCTGCCCCCTGAACGAGAGTCACACCCGCTTGCCCTTCGCCCACCAGCAATACGGTAGGAGAAGAAGTCATCTCGTCGTCCACCTGGAATTCGGAAACTATTGAACCGGGTTGGCCGCTGGAATCCGTTTCGAGATAAACGTCGAGGTTGTTTGTCCCTGCCTGCAAAAAAACCGGGACTTGCACGTCATCAAAGGTATAAGTGGATGACGGTGTGAATTGTACGCCCACCGACTCAGCTAGCGCAACGTCGCACGACGCCGGGCTTGGGGGGCACGTTGATGAAAACGACGACCCCGTAACATAATAGGAATCAACCGTGTCAAAACTCATCCCGGGGCCGAAGTTACTGTAGATGATACTGGTTGCGTGGGCGAGGGCCGCTGCCAGGAAAACACAAAGCGCAACTCCATACCCTCTCTTCACAATTGTTTGCACAACCTTGCCCCCTTCATTCGTACAAGTCTTTCGGCTTGCTTCCCTTTTTAATGACAATGAATTTTCAACCGCTGGCCATGTCGCTTTTCAACAACCTGTTGAAAGAAGCGAGCGCAGCAACAGACCTTGGAGCCAGCATCCCATTAACATCTCGTCGGTTAAAGCAATACTGCCATCCCCTCGCTTGTTTCCCCTTCAAGCGTTCAGCTTATTATGATTGCCGAAAAAGCACCGCACAAGACCCTACGATGTTATTGACAGGCAAATAAATGTTCTCGCTCGATAATTACTTGCGAACTGAAAGCAGGTCGCCCCTCCGCTTCATCGCCGCTCTCCGGACTCTCCGCTCTTATCGCGCGCGGCGCGGCGCGCCCGGCGGCCCTCAAACGCCGGAACCACATTCTTTATGGGCGTGGCCGGACGTATAAACCCGTGCATGGCGTAGCCCAGCTCGTTCTGGCAATTCGCCAGGTCAGCTTGATATTGCCCGTTCCCCTCCTGATTATTCTTAAGGATGAAGCTGAAATAAGGGACAAGACGCCGAAGCTGTGCTTCCAGGTCCGCGGCCCGACGGCTGTAATCCTCACCCAGCCTGGCATCCTCGTCACGAGAAATTTCGCGGCCAAACACGCGAAGGGGGTGAAGCACATCATTCACGGCAAGATATGCTTCGAAGCCGTAGTAGATATTGTCGGGAGACTGGCTGAAGAGAGCTCGCCACTTTTCGAGGTTACGGAGCTTGGCAAGGAGCGCCTCCCGCGCTTCACTCACCAGGATGCGTTCGGCGGGCGACGTCTTCCAATGCTTCGGCTGCTCCTGGCCCAGCAGGTCGTTAATGCGAAAATAAGAGGTATAGACATCGACTAAAATTGACTTTACCTGGCTCGCCGTCAAGGGCGGGGTGACGACAGTGACCGGAGTGGTGATGGGAGGAGGAACCGGTTGGGACGTGATGCGCTCTACCGCTAGCCCCTTGGGCCCTTGCAAAGCCGCCGCCTGCGCTGCAATCTGCTGCTGCCGCTTTTCTCCCAGGTAAGCCACATAGGGATTCAGCGCATCGCCGGCGGACGCCAAGTCCTTCGCAGCCTGGCCGAATTGCGTTGCGCTAGCTGCTCCCTGATATTCATTCAACGCCGAAGCAATCCCGTGCAATTCCGGAGTCAGGGTGCCGATTGCCTGAACGGTTCCGGCGGCGTCGCCTGCGTTATCGGGATGATAGAAGAATGCATAACGCCACTTTTCCAGGGTCTTAAGCTGGAGCCCGACGGTTTGAACCCGATCGTTGAAAAGCGCCCGCTCCGCGTCCGTCATTTTCCATTTCTCCGGCTGAGCGACGCTGAGCAGGTCCGTGATTCGCGCGGATGCCAGAAAAATCTTCTGGAGCAGGGCTTTCACCTGCTCGGGTTGAAGCGCCTGGGCCGGGACTGCGGCAGGGACAAGCTGTACGGGCGGCGGCGTTGCCTTTACCGGCGCTGCCGTTGCCTGTGAGCGGACGGGAGGAGAGACGAGCGCCAGCTCACGAGCAACCGGGAAAAGGCTCGGAAATTGGGCCCTCAAATCCGTCTCTAGATTGCTTTGCAACCCTTCCATGTCTTCTGCCACAAGCTTGAACGGTGGCCCCTCCTGCTGGCCCACCATCGTGGCAATACTCCGAATCGTTGGGATCACTGCGGCAAGCGAGTCCAGGGTGTTCTTGCCGGCCGCTGCGCTTTCCGGATGGTAGAGAAGCTGGTAGCGCCACTTTTCCAGCGTTTGAAGCTGCTCCTGGAGGGATTGGGCGGCCTGCTGATAGGCGGAAAGATTCTCCGCGCTCATTTTCAAGTTCTCAGGATGAGTTTGAGAAAGCAAGTCCTGGACGCGCGCGCTGGAAAGGAAAATTTTGAGCAACACGTCCTTGACTGGCGCGCTTTCACCGCTCGGGGGTCGCGACGATGCTGCTTCGGCAGTGGTTTGCGGCCAGCCGGCCCGGCTCGAGGCTGGTAACATGAAAACGAGGACGCAGAGAACCAGCAATTTCATCGAACTCCTCCAGGGGGGATTACAGAAAAGCATGGCAGGATTCAGTTGGCTCCGTCCAGAACATTTTTCACAAGACTCTTTACCACGGAGGTCACAGAGAATTTAGGAAGAAGCAAAGAGAAGACCCACGACGGATGGCGATATTCCCAGCCCGGGGTTTAGGCCTCCGGGCGCCCGAAGAGGCAAAGGGGTATCGCAACCTCCTTTGCTCTATTTTTGCCTGGTTTTATCTCTGTGTCCTCTCGGGTGAATGCTTTCTCGTGGTGGGCAACGGCTCAATCAACGCGGGAAGGCGCAGGCAAGACCCGCGGTTTCTTCTTTCTGGCGTGGATCATCCTTCGCCCCGCGTGCTGCGCCAGAGCGACGAAGATCACGACGTAGATGACGGCAAAGCTATAAACGAAAATCGCAGCCAGAACGTCGTACACTGTTTTTGCCTCTCCCGATCATTCTAACGCTTCTATCGGGTCGCTGAAAAAGCTTTCAGCCATCAGCTCTCAGCGGTCAGCAAAAAGCTGGGGTGTAAAAGCATTTGCTGATAGCTGATGGCTGAAAGCTAAAAAGGGTTGAGTCCTGGCTTTTACTGAGTCTAGAATGGTGGTGACGGAGAGGAGGAGTATCATGCCTTCAACATTCTTTCGAAAATGCGTTGGAATTGCATTTGTATTTGCGATCGCCGCTGCGACGGTTCCCCTGATGGCGCAGACGGGCGGCCTTACGGGCACGGCCAAAGGGCTGCAAGGCGAGAAACTGGCGGGCTACCCCATCATTATCGAGCGCCAGGAGATCAAGGGGACATACAAGACCAAGACGAACAAGCACGGAAACTACGTCTACATTGGCCTCCCGATTGGCAATTATAAAGTCATCTTGCAGGACCCGCAGGGTCACCAGCTCTTTTATCAGATGGAGCATGTAGGCCTTGGCGATCCTACGGTGGCGGACTTCGACCTCCAGAATGAAAAAGGGGCTGCGCAGCAACTTGAGGCTATCAAAGAACAAAAACAATACG
>JASHTR010000309.1 GCA_030040455.1 Terriglobia bacterium
GTTCGAAGCGGAGCGAACGGGCTCAGCATGACGGCCGCAGCGCTAGAATTAGATTACGAACTTCTGGGACATGAGACTAGGGACAAAAGTCGATATGACAGGCCCAGAAAGTTTGCTAGAAAAAACAGAACTTACGACCTTGCAATGCAGAGTTTCCCGTCTCCGGAAAATCTGATTGTTCCCGAATCGCGGCGCAAAAGTGGGTAGCCGCCGATGGGCGAACGCGAATATAAGCTACGAAGAAACCGCAGAGTCTCAAAAGCAGGGACTCTGCGCCATCCCGCTCCGCGGGCGCCCGGAACAGCCTCGGGTCGCACGGTCCTCAGGCCTCGCTGGATTGCTCGCAACTGTTTCACCTGCCGCGCATCCAATACGACCTAAATTGATTCCGGAGGGATTCATGCGCGATTTTCACCGTACGCTCCTTGCATGGACTGCTGCCACTTTGGCTCTCGCGTGTCCGGTGGCGCGGGCACAGAACGTCCTGACGTACCACAACAACAATGCCCGCACGGGCGAATATCTCCGGGAGACGATTTTGACTCCGTCAAATGTGAATGAGTCCACTTTTGGGAAGCTGTTTTTCATTCCCGTGGACGGCAAGGTGGACGCGGAGCCGCTTTACCTGGCTCACGTCTCGATCCCGGAACGCGGGGAACACAACGTGCTTTTTGTCGCGACGGAAAATGACAGCGTTTATGCGTTGGATGCGGATTCAGGAGCTGAGCTTTGGCGCGTGAGCATGTTGAAATCCGGTGAGACGCCCTCTGACAGCCGCCACTGCTCGCAGGTGATCCCGGTGATTGGCGTCACGTCTACCCCCGTGATCGATCCGGACAGCGGCCCACACGGAACCATTTACGTGGTTGCCATGAGTAAAAATGCGGAAGACGATTACTTCCAGCGGCTCCACCCGCTCGACGTCACTACGGGCCAAGAGGAGTTTGGCGGCCCCGTCGAAGTGACCGGCGAATACCCCGGCAACGGCGCGGGGAGCCGAAACGGGAGGCAGATTTTCGATCCCAAACAATACGAGGAGCGCGCCGGATTGCTTCTTTTGAATCACGTGGTCTACACCGCCTGGGCCTCACACTGCGACATCGATCCCTACACCGGATGGATTATGGGATACAACGAGCACACGCTGCGCCAGACCAGCGTGCTTGACTTCACACCCAACGGCAGCGAAGGCTCTGTTTGGCAAAGCGGGGCGGGCATGGACGCGGACAGCGACGGGAACATTTATTTTCTCGCTGCCAACGGAACCTTTGACACCGCGCTCAACGCAGCGGGGTTTCCAGTGAGGAGCGACTTCGGAAATGCGTTCATGAAAGTATCCACCGCAGGCGGCGATCTGAAGGTGGCCGATTATTTCGCCATGTTCAACGTGGTGCACGAAAACGACACCGATGAAGACCTCGGTTCGGGCGGCGCGCTTTTGCTGCCTGCGATGAAGGACGCGAGCGGCCGCGTTCAGTATCTCGCGGTCGGCGCGGGCAAGGATAGGAACGTCTACCTCGTGAACCGTCTCAATATCGGCAAATTCAATCCTCGGAATAACGACGCGATTTATCAGGAACTGTACCACGCCTTGGGCGGCCGCGAGTTCGCCATGCCCGCCTATTTCAACGGCCAACTCTACTACGGCGCCGTCAACGACCATTTGCGCGCTTTCCGATTCATCAACGCACGACTCTTGCCGGCTCCGGCTTCGGAATCGGCGGAACGCTTCGTCTACCCGGGCGCGACACCCAGCATTTCCGCCGCCGGCCCCTCGAATGGAATCGTGTGGGCCACGGAAAACGGCGACACGGCTGTGTTGCACGCTTATGACGCGGCGAACCTCGCCCGCGAGCTCTACAACAGCAACCAAGCGGGATCGCGCGATCATTTCGGTGTGGGAAACAAATTCATTACTCCGATGATCGCGCAGGGCAAGGTTTACGTGGGCACAACAACCGGCGTAGGCGTGTTTGGCCTGCTGAGACGCTGAACCTGAATTGAAGTGGGGTGGCCCCGGTTCGTTGTCTCCATCCCTCTATTCCGATAGAATAATTTTGAACGGGGCTTTAACCCATGAGCGTGCCGCGATGGAGTCAACTCCTCCCCAGCCTGCGTTTTAGAACGCGGCTGGCGTTGGTGTTGTTTCTCACGCTGGCCGTTACGAGCACCATCCTGTTCGCCACCTACATGGGTCAGAATGACCGCACCAAGGCCTACGTGGCGGGCGTCACTTCAGATCTGCTTGCCATCAGCCAACTGACTCAGGCCAAGATTCCCGCGAACGTCAGCCGCACGCAGGCGCTCGAAGCTTACATGCAGGCTTTGACGAGCGCCGGCCTCTCCTCCATCACCGTTGCCTCACCCAGCGGTGAAGTCGTTGCCAGCACGATCCCCCACCAGGTTGGAAAGAAGATCAAGCTCAAAAGACGCCACCGGGTGATGCAGCCCAACCCCATTAACATATCCGCCGATTTCCCTGAGGTGGACGTGGACGCGGCCATTCGAGAGAAGACTTACTTTGTGGAGTTCCCGATTATTCAAGGGGAAAAAGCGGGCGGCGGCAAGGTGATTGGCTACGTGCGCATTCGTGGCCTGGGAGATCAGGTGGATGCTCTCTTGCGGCACACTTACGTGGTCCGTTCGATATGGATCCTCGTCACAGTGCTGGCTGGTGTTTTTGCCGTGGTCTACCTGGCGTTTCTGTTCACCAAGCCGGTCGATATGCTTGTCGAAGGCGCCAAGCAGGTGGCGCAGGGCAACCTTTACGTATCACTCCCTATTGAGCGAAGAGATGAGATTGGCCGCTTGGCGCAGACATTTAATCAGATGGTGGCTCGGCTTCGTGAAAACAGGCTTTTGCAGGAGCGCCTGAGCGAATCGGAAAAGTTGTCGCTCCTCGGGCGCTTTGCCGGCAGCGTGGCACACGAGGTTCGCAACTCGCTGAACTTCATCAATCTCAGCATTGACCAGGCCCGGGCTAAGCACGCCGCGCTGATTGCCGGGGGTAATGTCGCCGCGGATGGCCGCGCGGCGCGTGAATTGCAGCGCAACCTGACCAACGTGAAAGAAGAGATCAGCCGCCTGAATCGCCTGGTGAACGAGTTCTTGTCCGCTGGCCGGCAAAATCCTCCCCGCCTCGCGCCCTGTGATCTGGGCCCAGCCTTGACGGAGTCGATTGCCTTGGTGGAAAAGCAGGCTCATGCCAATGACGTCATCATCCGCACGGAGATGCCGCCGGACTTCCCGGAAATTCAGGCCGATCGTCAGCAGATGAAGACGTGCTTTGTGAACCTCCTCACCAATGCCATTCAGGCCATGCCTCGAGGCGGGGAGATATTTGTTTCCGCCCGGCAGCTTCCGGCGAATGGCGAACCCGGCAAGCTTCAACTCCGATTTGCAGATACGGGCCCCGGCATCCCGCCGGCAGACCGCGAGAGGGTGTTTGCGCCGTTTTTCTCTACAAAGGCCACCGGCTTCGGGCTCGGCCTGGCGATTACCCGGAAAATTGTTGAAGACCACGGCGGAAGCATTTACGTGCGGGATACCAGCACGCCCGGCGCCGTCATGGTGATTGAGCTTCCCTCCTCTTCCGCGGCCATGGCGGAATCCCGCCTTCCAGCGCCGTCGAAAATTTGACCCATGCCTGATGGAAACGTACTGATTGTGGACGACGAGGAGCGCCAGCGGGAGATTTACCGCGACATTCTTCTCGACGAAGGCTACGGCGCTGAAACCGCGGCCAGTGGCGAAGCGGCACTGCGCTTGCTTGCCCAGAAGCGCTTTGACATGGTGCTTACCGATCTGAATCTGCCAGGGATCACGGGAATTCAGCTTCTCGGATCCATCCAGCAGACCGACCCCACGGTCGCGGTGGTGATCATCACCGGTTATCCCTCCATCCCTTCCGCTATCGAAGCAACGAAAAAGGGCGTTTACACTTATCTTGAAAAGCCGGTGGACCGCGATCGGCTGGTGGGAGTGGTGGATGAAGTCTTTACGCGCCTGGAGCTGCTGCACAAGACAATTCTGGGTGTTTCCCCTTCTATCAAAGCAATGCTGAGGATGATTCTGAAGGTGGCGGATGCTTCCCACACCGTGCTGATTCTCGGCGAGAGTGGCACCGGGAAGGAGTTGGTGGCGCGTGAAATTCACAACCTCAGCCCGCGTCGCGGCCAGGCGTTCCTGGCGGTGAACTGCGCCGCGCTGACTGAAACCTTGCTCGAGAGCGAGCTTTTCGGTCACGAAAAGGGCGCTTTTACCGACGCGCATCAGCAGAAAAAGGGGCTCTTTGAGCGCGCCAACCACTCCACGCTTTTTTTGGATGAAATCGGAGATACGAGCCTCAGTATGCAGGCCAAAATCCTTCGCGCGCTCCAGGAGCGCGAGATTCTTCGCGTGGGCGGCACCGTGCCGGTGAAGGTGGATGCCCGCATCATTGCCGCCACGAACCATAACCTCGAGCAGATGCTGAAAGAAGGTAAATTCCGCGAAGACCTCTATTATCGCCTCAAGGTCATTCCGATCATGTGCCCCCCGCTCCGTGAGCGGCGAGAAGATATTGAAGTGCTCGCTCTGCACTTTATTCGCAAGGCAGCCCTTGCCGCCAAGCGGCAAATCTCCGGCATCAGCCCGGAGGCCCTCGCGGCCCTCCAGGCGTATGATTGGCCCGGAAATATCCGCCAGTTGGAGTGGGCCATGGAGCGCGCTGCATTGTTGGGCGAGGGCGACGAGGTAGCCATCGAGGACCTCCCGCCTGAAATTCTGGAGCAGGAGGAGGTTGTTGCGCCCGCCGCTGAAGCCTCCGGAGGATTGCAGCCCGTCATCCAGGAAGGCTCCTGGGAGGAGCACGAAAAAGCCAAGATCCTCGAAGCCCTCCAGCGCACCAATGGAAACATCACCCGCGCTGCCCATCTTCTCGGTATGACCTTCAGAACCCTTCAATATCGCCTCGAAAAATTTGGTATTAAGCGGTGATCGGATGAAGTGTGTTGAACGCCGCCTGTTTATTTTTTCATCAATTCCATATCAATAACGATCTCGACTTATTCCATTAAGATGTCTACTCTTTCTCTTCGAACCTTTTTTTCGACGATGGAATCTAAATAAGTGAATCGGCCTTGTCAGGGGGGTGATTCCGATGACGCTTTTACAGATTATTTTTTGGGACCTCGTAAAGCTCGGGGTTGTGATGCTGGGTTTCCTTTACGCGGGGCTGGTGCTGGCGGGTTACATCACCGAAGGGCCACGCTTTCAACCGCGCTTGAATCTTTCGGCGCCAGCCCGCTCCGGAGAACGGCTGTTGATTTGGACGGGCATTAAGATTCTGGATTGGGCGTGCCGAATTGCCCGCTCAACCCTTGATGAGCTCTTCACAGCGTCGGCAGAAGTTGCTTCCTGGTGTGTTGATAAATCAAGTCCTGCCGTCCAGCGGAAGGTTCGCTCTCGCTTCATCTGATCCCATTCGTGCGGAAACAGAAAGAGAGGCGAGGGTCAATAGTCAAAGGGACCTTCCTCGTTTTTCCCTTTTGATTTTGCTTTCTCTCTTGTCCTTTGTGTCTCGTCTCGATCGTGGGGTCAGTTTGAGGTGGAGGCGGCTTTACCCCGCCAGGGAGCTCGCCTCTACCGATTCAAACTGATCCGCACCCCGCATCTCCCGTCACCGCTCACCAATCCGGAATAGATGCTAGAATGAAGGGGAGCTTCCCTCTGCGGAATGAATGCAGCGAGTGATCCTATGCAACTTACTGTTCCCATTCCTGAGCGTCAAGATATCCTACGTTTACCCAGGGACATACTCACCTGGAGCGAAGAGGAGTTCTTTCGCTTCTGCCAGGCGAACCGTGACCTGCGGATTGAGCGCTTGCCGAATGGAGAGATCATCGTGATGTCCCCGGCTGGAGGGTATGCGAGCTTTCAAAACCTGGAGGTCGCGAGACAATTAAGCGCCTGGGCAATGAAGGATAGAACCGGAATCGCCTTTGATTCCAGTGCGGGTTTTCGCCTTCCCAACGGCGCCATGCGGTCGCCGGACGCAGCCTGGGTCGAGCGAGCGCGGCTCGAGAAACTGACCCGTCGGGAGAAGGAGCAATTCATTCCTCTTTGCCCGGACTTTGTGGTTGAAGTCGCCTCCCCTTCGGATGATGTCTCGACGCTGCGCGAGAAGATGACGCAGTATGTGGGGTGCGGCCTGCGTCTGGGGTGGCTGATCCTGCCGGAGTCGACTCAGGTGGAAGTCTATGGCCCGGAAGGATTCGAGACGCTCAGCTCGCCCGCGACCGTCAGCGCCGATCCGGTTCTGCCAGGATTCAGGCTGGAATTAGCTTCGGTCTGGACTCCGCCGTTTTAACAGGTTGCTGAAAAGCTTCTGCAGTGAGATTCCTCGATGCGCTCGGAATGACAGGGTTCAAGAAGGTTTTTCAGCAACATGTTAAAGAGTAAGACGAACGAGTGCTACACGGAAGAACACGCCCGCGCGGGAACGCGCGTGCCCCTGCCGCCGATCGAAGCCTGGCCCAACCAATATCCGGCATATGAAATCAGGATTGAGATTTCTGAGTTTACGTCGGTCTGCCCCAAGACGGGGCTGCCGGACTTCGGCAAATTGACGCTCACCTACATCCCGCACAAGAAATGTCTCGAACTTAAATCGCTCAAGATGTACGCGCTGGCGTACCGCAACGTGGGGATTTTTTACGAAAATGTCGTGAATCGGTTTTTGCGCGACGTGGTGGCAGCGGCAAGCCCGGTCTTCGCCCAGGTGGTGGGCGAATTTACTCCTCGTGGAGGTCTCGAGTCGCGGGTAACGGCCACATGGAGAAGGAAGCGCGGATATGGATCGTAATCTATCCCAACCGCCGGCCGTGGTGCTTTTCAGCGGAGGCCTCGATTCGACCACTGTCCTTGCTCTTGTCCTCAGCGAGGGATATAGGGCTCATGCGCTTTCCTTCCGCTACGGCCAGCGCCATAACTGGGAGCTTCGCGCGGCAGAGCGCATTGCGCGGCAGATGGGCGTGGTTGAGCACCGGATCATCGAGATTGACCTGAGGACGTTCGGCGGGTCGTCCCTCACCGCGGACTTCCCCGTGCCGAAAGGGCGGGACCCTGCCGTAATGGCGAAAGAAATTCCCTCCACTTACGTTCCGGCCCGCAACACGATCTTCCTTGCCTTTGCCCTGGCCTGGGCTGAGACCGTCGGCGCCCAGGACATTTTCCTCGGTGTGAACGCCCTCGATTACAGCGGCTACCCGGACTGCCGGCCTGAATTCCTTGAGGCGTTCCAGCGCATGGCGGATCTGGCCACGAAGGCCGGCGTGGAGGAACGGCAGAGAATGGTGATTCACGCTCCGCTCCTTCGGATGAACAAGGCAGAGATCATCCGTAAGGGCGTTCAACTGGGGGTGAACTATTCGGAAACCAGCAGTTGCTATGACCCTTCCGCGGAGGGTCTGGCCTGCGGCGAGTGTGACGCATGTCTGCTGCGCAGGAAAGGATTTGCGGAAGCGGGTGTCGCGGACCCAACCCGTTACCAGCCTCAAGCCGTGCGATGAGCTATAAGGTAAAGGAGATTTTTTACTCCCTGCAAGGCGAAGGCGCAAACGCCGGGCGTCCCGCCGTCTTCTGTCGCTTTGCCGGGTGCAATTTGTGGTCCGGCCGGGAAGAAGACCGCGCGACGGCGGTGTGCCAGTTTTGCGACACGGATTTTGTTGGAACCGACGGCACGGGAGGCGGCGTGTTCGCTAACGCGCGAGACCTGGCTGCGGCCATCTGCTGGGAATGGCGCTGTGCACGTGGGTTGCAGGAAAACTTGCCCAGGCTGTCATTTCCAGCGTTGCGAGAAACCTCGGACCCAGAACAGAACAAGGTTCCTCGCCGCCTGCGGCCCCTCGAAATGACAGGGCGCAGGAATGTTCTTCAGCCCCCCGCCGGCCGCCCCTTCGTTATCTGCACAGGTGGTGAGCCGCTCTTGCAACTTGATGAG
>JASHTR010000004.1 GCA_030040455.1 Terriglobia bacterium
ATGGGTAATCTAAGTAGAAGAGAGTTGCTGGTTGGCAGCGTGATTGCGGCGTTCCCCGCGGCTGCTTTTCAGAAGCAGGGCCCCCCGAATTTTGCTTCTCTGCGCGATGCGTTTCCGTGGTGTCGGAACACGACGTTCCTGAATAACACCGGATGGCACCCGATGGGAGTTCATACCTCCCGGGCTATGCGACAGTATCTTGACTTTCAGGTGAACGGTCCGGGCGAAGGGCGCCAGGATTTCGGCGGGCGCGAGCAAATGTCGGTGAAACGCATGTTTGCCCAGCTTATTGCCTGCGAGTCATCCGAAGTTGCAATCATTCCCAGCACGCTGGTAGGGGAAAATCTTGTCGTGGCAGGTCTTGGAATTCCCGGGTCGGACTGGAACGTAGTGACCGATGAACTGCATTACGAAGGTTCCCTGTATCTGTACGGCTCTCTGAAGAAACAAGGGCTGGACGTCAGGGTTGTGAAGAGGCGGGAGTGGGGCCTCGACCCTCGCGACTACGAACCCCTGATCGACCGCAAAACCAGGCTGGTTGCGACGTCCCTGGTTTCCTATATCAACGGCTATCTACACCGCAACATTCGCCAGGTTGCGGATCTTGTCCATGCGCACCGTGGCTATGTCTATACGGACATAGTGCAGGCAGCCGGCGCCGTGCCGATAAACGTCCGCCGGATGGGGATCGATTTTGCCGCCTGCAGCTCTTACAAGTGGCTTATGGGCGCCAGGGGTTTCGGGTACTTCTACGTGCGAGGTGACTTACAGGGTAGCGTGCTGCGCAGAACACAGTACGGAGACCGGCAATTCCGCGAGTTCGACTATCATATCTTCCCGGACGATTCGCCCGGGCCTCAACCGGCAACCTGGGAACAGGGTCGGGGCGCGGGGAGTTTTTATGAAGTGGGCAATATTTCGGACGTTGCCGGCGCGGGACAAGTGGCGTCGCTGGCGTTCATTCTCCGGCTGGGAGTTGACAATATTCGAGATCACGTCCGCCCTTTGACCGACCGGCTGCGGAAGGAGATCCCCGCCTTGGGTTTCCCCTGCATGACTCCGGAAAATAACGAATCGCCCACGATCGGGTTTATCGTAAAGGATCCGGATGCCACCCGGGAGAAATTAAGAAGAGCAAACGTGAACGCTAAAGTAGGTGAGGGAGGGGCGCATCCGTGGCATCAGTTGCGGGTGTCTCCCTCCGTCTACAGCAATCAGGAAGATATTGAGCGCCTCCTAAACGCTCTCGCGTAATCCGTCGCGCCCGCTCACGCTCCCAACGAGTATGGCGCGTTACTGAATCGGAGAATACGCGGTTGGCCCCCAGATCGAGACATTGTTGTAGTCTACGATCTCGCCTCCGCGCGCGACAGACTCATCGCGAGCCTTCACGCATTCAAGATCATTGGTAAATGCCTGCCATGCCTTTTCGCGGTCCGCCAGAGATGCGAAAGGGATCAGATACGTGAGGTTTGGCAGCTCCCGCCCGATGATCGTATCGCCATACAAATGGGGTGCACGCCCGAACGGTGGAAGATTTGGATTTCCGGTTCCGCGAATCTCTCGTGAAGCATCGCCAGTTGCCGCAGGGTGGGAGAGTGATAGATGCTCAGCTCGAAATTGCGCGGTCTTTTCGGTTCTTCGGCCGGCGGGGCGATCTCCGTCGAGAATTCCGTGGACCGAAGCAACACGCGTTCGGCGGAATCGAACGGGGGCGGTTCAGGAAGCTCTCGCCGGCGCTTTATGCGTATGTAAACCTGTTGTTTGTCGTCGGCCGTGCCGCGCGCAAAAATATCTTCACCGCGAACTTGCAGCTCGAAAGGGGGAAATTTCCATTCTTCGAGCGGATCGGGCGGCTACACGTCGTAATGACGGTAAGAGAGGATTACCGGTTTCCCCGGCGCATTCATCCATTCGGCGACTGTCATACCCGCCGAAGCTAGCTCATTACGATGGATTTCGCCCTACGCGAGGCGAATAGCGACATGCTGCGCTGGCTGATGGAGGAATATAAGCTTTCCGCCCCCGAGGCCAACCTGCTGATGGGCACCGTGGTGCAGAACAAGATCGTGACTTACTTCGGCACCATGGCCACGTTAATCCCGAGAAAATATCTGGAGAAGCCATGAGACATTTATTCGCATTATTCGCAACGAGAAAGGCGGTGCTATGAACCGGCGTGAATTTCTGGAGAGCGCGGGAATGCTGGCTTTAGGTTCTGCCGCTCAAGGGCCCGCGAAACCGCGTGGTGCCACGCTTCAGGCGGCGGGCAAGTATGGTGCTTCCAAACAAGGCGGCAGTTACATGTGGAATTACTATCTTCCGCCCGCCCCCAGCACGACTCCGTGGGCGCCCGTGTGGGCCCCGGACGGCAAATCGCTGGCTGTCGGCATGTACGGCTCTATCTGGCAGGTGGACCCGCGCACCGGAACGGCCCGGGAACTGACCTATAACGGCAAGTACCATTCCGAACCGGCGTGGTCGCCCGATGGGAAGTGGATCGTCTATACGGCCGATGATGACGGGCGCGACATACAGTTGGAAATCCTGAAAGTGGCCACCGGCCAGATCCATGCGCTGACACACGACAACCAGATCTACTTGGACCCGAGGTTTTCGCCGGATGGTGGCAGGCTCTGCTACGTCTCGACCCAGCCCAACGGAAACTTCAACATCTATCTGCGGGACATTCGCAACGGCGATTTCACCGGCCAAGCGGTGGCCTTGACACGCGACCACTCCTTTCCCAACAACCGGCTCTATTTCGGCCCTTGGGATATGCACACGCAACCCGCCTGGACGCCCGATGGTAAGAGCATCGTGTTCGTTTCGAACCTCAACGTGCCGCTGGGCTCGGGCGACCTCTGGATCATGCCGGCGGAGAGCGATGGCGTGGAGCGTGCGCGAAAGATTCTCAGCGAGCAAACGCTCTACCGAACGCGGCCGGATGTTTCGCCGGACGGGAACCGGATCGTGTACGCCTCCACCCGCGGCGCGGCCGAGGAGCACGACCAGCTCTACGTGATTCCCATCGGCGGAGGCGAGCCTTACAAACTGACGCATGACCGGCACGACCATTTTAACCCCCGCTGGTCTCCCGACGGGGAATGGATTGCGTTCCTTTCGAATGAAGGCGGCCTGCCGCAACTGGAACTGCTTGAAACCTACGGCGGCGCCCGGAAGCGCATTCTCATCCAGCGCCGCGAATGGAAACGGCCCATGGGCAAGATCCACGTGCGTATCACCGCCCGCGACGCGCTGACCGCGGCGCGCATTCAATACCTTTCGCCGGACGGCAAGTTTTATCCGCCGCCGGAGGCTTACGCGCGTATCGGCTTTTCCAACCTGCACAGCTTTTACACCACCGGCGAATTCACCGCCGAGGTGCCACCGGGCAGCATGAGCGTGCAAGTCATCAAGGGATTCGAATACCGGCCGGTGGAAAAGCAGATTCAGGTGAATGCCGGCAGCGTAACCGAGGTGAGAATTCAGCTCGAGCGTATGATCGACATGCAGGCGAGGGGTTGGTACAGCGGCTCGACCCACACCCACATGAACTACGGCGGCAACCTGGGAAATACCCTGGCGAACATGATGATGATGTCGCGCGCGGAGGATCAGCAGATGCTCAACGTGCTGGTGGCGTGCAAGGATAATCGCGTTTTGGCCTGGGACGCGTTTGTGCCGGGCGGCGGCGAGAATCCGATTTCGAAGGGAGATCCGAATCTGAAAGTGGTGGTGGGAGAGGAATACCGGCCACCTTTCAGCGGGCACCTGGTCTTGATCGGGCTGCGGGACCACCTGATCTCTCCGTTTACGACCGGATATGAAGGCACCGCCATTGACAGTCTCTATCCCAGTAACACGTACATACTGCGCAAAGCCGCGGCCGAGGGAGCCGTCACCGGCTACGCGCACCCGTTCAACGGCGATCAAGAACCGCTGGAGCACGGGCTGGACGAGGGCAAAGCGATGCCGGTGGATGCCGCTCTGGGAACCGTGGACTTTCTCGAATGGTCCTACGCCAACCACGCCGAAATGCCGGTGTGGCACCGTCTGCTGAACAATGATTTTGTACTTCCGCCCTCCGGCGGCGATGACGCCATCACTGACCTGCAACGGGGTAAGTTGATCGGTAGCGTGCGCACATATGTTTACGTGGGGCATCATTTCACCGCTGATTCCTGGCAGGAGGCGCTCAAGAAAGGGCGCACGTTCTTCAGCACCGGCCCGCTGCTCGATTTCCGCATCAATGGAGAATTACCGGGTTCCGTGCTGCACCTGCCAGCGCAAGGCGGAGAAATTCAGGTGCAGGCGCGCGCTTGGTCCATTCCACCGCTGACCAAACTGGTGCTTTATCACAACGGGCAGGTGTTGCGGACGATTCCGGTGGATTCGGCTTTCGACGAACGCATCCCGGTGACCGGGAGCGGATGGTACGCGCTGTGGGCCGAAGGGCCTTCAAGTCCGTACCGGGACGCGGCTTACGCACAGGCGGGGACGAATGCCATTCGCGTCTACGTGGGCGATCAGCCGATTCGCGACGCGCAATCCGCGGAATACTTTTTGCGCTGGCTGGACAAGCTGCAGCAGATGACCGAAGCCTGGCCATGGTGGAACTCGGACGCCGAGAAGCAACATGTTCTGTCTCAATACGAGCAGGCTCGGCAGGTGTACCGGGCGCGAATGTCACAGTAATACAGCAGGCCACGTCGGAGCAGCGTCGCACCGTTACCAATGCGAGAGGCGAATTCAACGTGCCGTACCTGCCGGTGGGAGCCTACTCGGTGACGGTCACGATGAAAGGTTTTGAGTCGGCGACTGTCAGCGGGCTTGTGCTCCAAGTCGATAAGACCATCAATTTGCCCTTCGCCCTCCAAGTAGGCGCGACAACTCAGTCGGTCGAGGTCACGGCTGGGAGTCCGCTTCTCGATACGTCCACGTCGTCTTTAGGTCAGGTGATTAACAACCAGGAGATCGTCAACCTGCCATTGAATGGGAGGGACGTCTGGGATTTGGGACTCCTCTCTGGATACTCTGTTCCACTCAAGGGTGTTTCCACAAATCTTCCGTTTATTGCAGGAGGGGGCCGCTTTCAGTCCAATAATATTCTGCTCGACGGGATCGACGATAACATCCTGAATGCGGGTGGCGGGGGTATAGGAACATATGGGATCAACGATACGCCTTCCGTCGACGCGATTCAGGAATTCAAAGTGGAGACCAACAACTTTAGCGCGGGATTCGGGCAATCCGCCGGAGCGATCGTTAGCGCGACGACTAAGTCAGGCACTAATCAAATCAATGGCGACGCCTAGGAGTTTCTTCGAAATGACGTGCTGGATGCGAACAACTTCTTTTCGAATGCGGCCGGCGTTCCGCTGCAGCCGTACATACAGAATCAGTTTGGCTTTACGCTGGGTGGCCCGATCGTGATTCCGAAGATCTACAACGGCCATGACCAGACATTCTTCTTCGTTGATTATGAAGGACTGCGACTCGCAACGACCGCGTCTTCAAGCGTTGAAGATATTCCCCCTGTGGCATTCCGAAAAGAGGCTAAGCAACGGACTGGACTTCCTCGCCAATTTCACGTGGTCTAAAAATCGTGAGATGGACGGCTCAGGAGGGAACAAAGCCTTGGCTCAGAACGGGGACACCACGAACCCGCTGGATAGCTGGGACTTGCGAAGAGAGAAAGCAGTCGCCGCGATGGACGTGCCTCACGTCTTTGTTACGAGCGCGGGGTACGAGCTGCCATTCGGGCGTGGGAAGCATTGGCTGAGCTAGCCGGGCGTCGGCCGGATAATTTTCGGTGGCTGGCAACTCAACGGAATTCTTACGCTTGAAAGCGGTTATCCCACCGACATTCGCAGCCCTTTGGTTCCGCAGAATTTCGCTACGTTTAACGTTCCGAATCTCGTCTTAGGCCAGTCTATGTATTTGCCGAATCCCGGTCCGAATGGATGGTTCAATCCGGCTGCGTTTAGCGAGCCCGGCCAAGTGTTAAACGCAGATGGAGAGGAACTTACTGAGTACGGTGATTTGTCTCGTCGCGCGGGCCGCGGCCCGGCGACCCAAAGCCTTGATTTCTCGGTCTTCCGGAATATTCGGCTCAATGAACGATTGACCTTGCAGTTCCGTGCCGAGACGTTTAACATAACGAACACGCCGGCTTTCTTTCTTCCGGCTGCAAGCAGCGCTGAACTCACCATTGGCAATTCCTCCTTCGGAAAGCTGACGAGCTCTTCGGCGACAGGGCGGATTATTCAATTTGGCCTCAAGTTGTATTTCTAAGCTT
>JASHTR010000310.1 GCA_030040455.1 Terriglobia bacterium
TGGATCAGCAGCACGAGGCTAAAGGCGGCAAGCTGGTTAAGTTTGATCCCCAAAGACGAACTTATAACCTCATTGCCGTGCCAGCGCCCCATCTCTACGTTCAGTCCATTGCTGCCGACTGGGAGCGAGCTATTATTTATGAATTCACTTATCCCGCAGAAGCTGTCTTCCGAACTGACCTCCATAGCGGCTCCTCGCGGATTCTGGGTTACCTTGGAAACTCGATCATGCTCGCTCAGCCCCATAACGCCGTTGTCGATCGGGGCGGATGGCTGTGGGGCACTTACGCAGAGGTTCGGGCCTGGGACGAGGCAACAGGAAAAGAGCCGATCCGGCTTTTCAAATACCATCCCGAAGAGGACCGGTTTGTGTGGTTTGATCGCGGGCTGGCGCGAAAAGAGACCAAGAACCAGTTGCTTCCTGACCCTTCCGGGATGCCAAATGTTCAAAGCGCAATCGGTGAAACCCGCCATAAGGAAGATTTCGGCTTTTGCGATTCCATGGTTTACGACGGAGAGCGGTTCATTTATGCGGGAAGCGTGGCCGGCGTGCTCAGCCGCATTGATACCCAAACAGGGAAGGTAGAAAAAGTGGCGAGCGTTATGGCAACCGGCCGGTTCCCTGCCCTTGACATCAGGGATGGGTTCCTTTACGGGGCCGGTGGAATGAACGGATTCACGCAACTCATCCGCTGGGATATGGCCACGGACCACATTGAATGTTTTGCCGACCTTGCCGACCCGAAGATCGATGACCGCCCGGCAAGAATCCATGAAATGGCCGTCGACGAAGAACACCAGATTTATCTCGCCGAAAATGATAATCACCACCGGTCCAGCTTCCTTTGGGTTGCACGGCTGGATTAGGCTTCCCTCGCTGTACCCAGCACGCAGGGTGTGCGCCCAACGGCGTAGCGACTTTCCCGCTCCCCAAGCACGAATCTGAGAAGGTGTGAAAGAATTAGAAGACAGGCAAAAAGCATCATGCAAAGGCCCAAAAAAAGTTGAAAGTCAAAAGTTAAAGGACTTCTCCTTATAAACTTTCGACTCCCGACTCTGAACTTTCAACTTGTCTTGGCGCCTTTGCGAGAGGATGTTAATTTTTTCGCAGCTTCTGAGGCATTGTCCAACGGCAGCAATTTCGATCACCAAGGTGAGTGATAAATGATATAATATCCAATAGGTATACGGCTATGCCCGTCAAAGTGCTTGTTGTCGATGACGAACCCAGCTCCCGCCAATTTTGCCTCGAGGTCCTGGAAAGTCTCGGATACCAGACCGAGGCGGTCGACTCCCCATGCAAGGTTCTGCCTATTCTCGAAGATGGCCAGGTCGATATTGTGCTTTCCGACGTGCATATGCCGGGCGGGAGCGGCATCGAGCTACTGCGTACCATCAAAGAGCGTCACCGGGGTGTTGACGTGCTGGTGATGACAGGCTTTGGGAGTATTCCGGAAGCCGTTGAAGCGGTGAAGCTGGGTGCTTACGACTACATCACCAAGCCTTTCAAAGTGGAAGATTTTCGCCGGCTGCTCGATCGCCTGGTGGAAAAGCAACGGCTGGCGGCAGAAAACCGGCTGCTGCGGGAAGAGTTGAAGACGCAAAGGGGGTTTGCAAGCTTTGTCGGAACATCCGCGGCCATGCAGCAAGTCTACCAGATGATTTTGCGGGTATCCGAGAAGCGGCATCCCGTGCTGATTCTGGGCGAAAGTGGGACAGGAAAAGAGCTCGTCGCGCGCGCGATCCATGCTTACAGCCCCATGCGCGCGAAGGCGTTTGTTCCCATCGATTGCGGTGCTCTCACGTCCAACCTGATTGAGAGCGAGCTTTTTGGGCACGTGCGTGGGGCGTTTACCGGCGCGACCCAGGCGCGCACCGGCCTGCTGGCAGCCGCCGGAGGAGGTACAATCCTTCTGGACGAGGTAGGAGAGCTGCCCGTGGAGTTACAAGCAAAGCTTCTGCGAGCGCTGCAAGAACGCGAGGTGCGTCCACTCGGCAGCAACGAACCGGTTCCATTGCAGGCCCGCGTTCTGGCGGCTACCAATTGCGATCTCGAAGCGGCCGTGGCGAAGGGTTCTTTCAGGGAAGATTTGTATTTCCGTTTGAACGTCGTCTCCATCATTGTGCCTCCCCTCCGTGAGCGCAAGGGTGACATCCCGGCGCTGGTAAATTATTTCATGGAACGGCACAAGGATGGCACCGGAGGGGTCACGGGCTTCGCCCAGGATGCTCTGGCCCGCATGATGAGCTACCATTGGCCGGGTAATGTGCGGGAGCTCGAAAATTGCGTTCAGCGGGTATTATCGCTAGGTTCCACCCCTCTGGTTCATCTCGGGGACCTGCCTCCGGCCCTGTTTAGTAACCAGAAAGACAAAAATCAGCACGTTGATGAACCTCGCTCGCTTGAAGATTTGGAACGCCGGGCGATTCTCAATGCCCTCCAGACCGCCGGCGGCGATCGCGTGCGTGCCGCAAAACTATTGGGTATCGGCAAAACCACCATCTACCGCAAACTCAAGGAATACGGCCTTGAGGATGTTGACCCCTCCGGGATTTCTCACGAA
>JASHTR010000311.1 GCA_030040455.1 Terriglobia bacterium
CTTTTCCGCCCCGTATTAAAGCGCAACGAAAGGAGCAAACCCATGCCTCGAGTCAAGCGCGGCATTGTGCGTCGGGCCGCCCGCAAGAAACTCTCCCAGCGGACCAAGGGCTATTTCCTCACCAAAAGCAAGCTATACCGCTCCATGAAAGAGGCGGCAGACCGTGCCGGGCGCTTTGCGTATCGGGATCGGCGCCGGCGCAAGCGAGATTTCCGCCGGCTCTGGATTCTCCGCATTAACGCTGCCGCCCGCCAGAACGATCTGACCTACAGCCAGCTCATGCACGGGCTTAAATTGCTTGCGTCTGAAATGGACCGCAAATCACTTGCGGAGATCGCCGCGCGCGATCCAGCCGCTTTTGCGACGCTCGCGGCAGACGTGAAGCGGGCCCTTGAAAACCCGGCAGCGACCGAGACGGGTCTCACAAATGGCGCGCATGAATAGCACGAGCCCTGGGTAGCGCAGACCTCCGCATTTGAGGTCTGCGGTTTGTTGCTTTTTAACTGCATAAAACCCGCGGACCTGAAAGAGCAGTCGCGCTACCCGCTTCGAACGGTCTCTTCGCTCTGCTCAGGGCAGGCTCCGCGAAGAGGCTCACGGTAAACTCCGCGAAGAATCTCTGCATGTCGTCTTACATTAAAATACTGGGATTCTTCGCTCGCTCTGCTCGCTCAGAATGACATTCCTTTGGGTTGCGGCACTATCCCGCTACCCGTTGTTCGCGTTCTTCATGAGCAACCCCTTCGCGCGGCTACTCGAAAACTTCCCGATGGATCTCGACGAAAAAGTAAGACAAACTCTGGCTCAGCTTGGAGCGAGCGGTTCGGAGTCCGTCACGGCATTCTTCGCCGAGGCTCGCGCCGCGATTGAAAACGAGCGGAGAGCTCTCATCGAGCGAGGTGCCGCGAGCGAGGCTGAGCGCGAAGCTCTCGCCAAATCGCTTCGTGATCGGTGGCTCGCCCGAAAAAACGGCTTACTTGCACATCTGGATGAAAACTGGCTAAAGAAGGCGCCGCCCGCGCTGAAGCCGGTGGCTGGCCGCGAGTTTAATGAGCTTCGCCGGGCTGCAACGTGCATGGAAGTGGATGAGTTGGTGCGCGAGATCCGGCTGCGCCCGGCGACCGAAGCCGAATCTCGCGAGTCCGCACAGGCGCGGGAGAAACCCGGGGCAACGCTCCCGCCGGGGGACCTGACCCTTCCCGGCTATCGCCGCTCGCTTGGATCGCTCCATCCCATCACCCAGGTACAGCGTGAGATTGAGGATATTTTCCTGGAGCTGGGCTTTTCCATCGAGGCCGGCCCGGAAATAGAGAGCGTTTATTACAACTTCGATGCTCTGAATATTCCGGAAACCCACCCCTCGCGCGACGACTGGGACACTCTCTATATCGACTCCCAAACCGTCCTCCGCACGCATACGTCGCCGGTGCAAATCCGCGCCATGGAGAAGCATGGCGCGCCGCTTTATATCATTATTCCGGGCAAGTGCTACCGGCGGGATAATCCCGACTCCACCCACTCGCCGATGTTCCACCAGATTGAAGGCCTGGCGATCGATGCCCATATTACCTTCGCCGACCTCAAGGGAACGCTCGATTTCTTCGCCCGCAGATTCTTCGGCGAGCGGACACGCACCAGCTTCCATCCAAGCTTTTTCCCTTTTACGGAGCCAAGCGGCGAGGTGTCCATCAGTTGTCCTTTCTGTGGCGGCAATGGGTGCCGCGTGTGCAAGCAGGGAGGATGGATTGAGGTGATGGGCTGCGGGATGGTGCACCCGGAAGTGCTGCGGCACGGCGGCATCGATCCTCAATCCTATGCTGGCTGGGCCTTTGGCCTGGGCGTCGAGCGCTATGCCATGATGAAGTACGGCATCAACGATATTCAGCTCTTTTATCAAAGCGACGTCCGCTTTTTGGAGCAATTTTAGTGGCCGCTGAAAACTTGTCGTGCGAGACGCTCCATTAAGGCTGTATCGCAGCGTTTGCTTTGTAACGCTGTGGCCTTTCAAAAGCCGTGATTCGTGTTTCGTGGTTCGAATCACGAACCACGTGCAACGGATCACGAACCTCGAACCGCCGCAGGGTCGCAAAGGAGATCCTGTATTGCAAGGTCGTAAGTTCTAGTTTTTCTAGCAAACTTTCTGGGCCTGTCATTCTGAGCCCGTTCGCTGTCATTCTGACGCTGAGCAAAGCGAAGCGGAAGAATCCCCGTATTTCGCTCAGGGTAAACTCCGCGAAGAATCTCTGCAGTTCTCCTAATCCATGCGGGGATTCTTCCTTCGCTACCGCTCAGGACCGCATCGCTCCTCAGAATGACATTCTCCCTTTGATTGCAGCTCTGCCGCCCTGCGCTACAGAGCCGACGAGCTTCTGCGAGAACGGATACGATGAAGATTTCGTTGAACTGGCTTAAAGAGTTCGTAGAGCTTCCCGGCGATCTACCGGAGTTGAGAACGAGCCTGACGAGCGTTGGGCTGGAGGTTGAGTCCATCGCGGCGGCGGGCGAGGATTGGGTTCTCGACGTTCAGGTCACCACCAACCGTCCGGACTGCCTCAGCCACTACGGCATCGCGCGCGAAATCGCGGCCATCCACCGGGCTCCGCTCAAGAAGCTGGAAGTGGCCCTTAAAGAATCGGGCGCTCGAACCTCCAGCGAAATCTCCATCGAAATTACGAACCCGGAGCTTTGCGCTCGTTACTGTGGGCGCGTCATTCGCAACGTCCAGGTGTGCCCTTCGCCGGATTGGATGGCGCGCCGCCTGGAAACCGTTGGTCTGAGGCCCATCAATAACGTGGCCGATGCCACCAACTACGTGCTGATGGAGCTTGGGCATCCTCTCCACGCATTCGATCTTGCACAATTGCGGCAGCGAAGGATTCTGGCGCGACGGGCGAGGGCCGGCGAAACCCTGAAAACACTGGATGGCGTCGAGCGCGCTTTGACCTCTGAAAACCTTGTGATTGCAGATGCGGAGCGGCCGGTGGCACTTGCCGGAGTGATGGGTGGGGAAGCTTCTGCCATCCGCGAGACGACGAAGTCAGTGCTGCTGGAAAGCGCTTGGTTTGATCCTCTCTCCATCCGCCGCACCGCGAAGGCCCAACTCCTGCATACGGAAGCTTCGCATCGCTTCGAGCGGGGCGCGGACATCGAAATGGCGCCGAAGGCGCTCGACCGCGCCGCTGAGCTGATTGCGCAGCTTGCGAGCGGCGAGATTCTCCGCGGCATGGTGGATGTTTACCCACAACCGCTCCGACGCGAAAAGATCGAGCTCGGTCGCTCGGAAATCGCGCGCCTTCTGGGCACCGAGATTCCCTGGGAAGATGCGGAGCGGATCCTCCGGGCGCTGGAATTCGTGGTTCATCGTCGCGGGACGGAAGGCTGGGGTGTCACCCCGCCTTCATTTCGCCTGGACGTTACACGCGAGGTGGACGTGATCGAAGAGGTGGCGCGGCAGTATGGTTATGACCGCCTGCCCGCGCGCCTGGAGCCCGCCGCGCCGCGCCCCGGAGGTCATCCGATTCGGGAAAGGGAGCTGCTTCTCTCGCGAACCCTGGTTAGCCTGGGATACCGGGAAATCATCACCTCTTCAATGGTCGATCCGGAAGAGAACGCGCGCTTCAGCGCGGCGCAATCCGTTGTGCTGGAAAATCCGCTCAGCCAGCAGGCTTCAGCCCTGCGCACGAGCGCGATACCCAGTATGCTCGCTGCGCTGCGTTGGAACCTGGACCGCGACCACGAGGATCTGCGATTCTTTGAAATGGGAAAAGTCTATTCGATGGCGCAGAACGGGAAGCCGGCAGAACGCCGCGCGCTCACCCTAGGCCTCACCGGCCACCGCCGCCCCGCAACCGTCCATGATGCGGTAAAGGCGCTCGATTTCTTCGATCTTAAGGGAGACCTGGAAGTTCTCTTTGCCGGCTTTGGCGAGTTTCGCTTTCGGTCGCGAGACGGGACCACCTATGAAAAAGACCTTCAAGGAGAGTATCTTTCAGGCAAAGACGCTGTGGCCACCTTCGGCCAGCTCGCTCGAAACCTTGCCCGCGAATACAAGCTGCGATGTCCGGTCTGGCTGGCGGAGATTGACCTCGAGCGTCTGCTCGAATCTCCACTCAGGCCAAAGGCCTTCCGCAATTTCTCCAAGTTTCCTTCGGTTGAACGCGATTTTTCTTTGGTGGTTCCGGCTGAAACGAGCTATGGCCAGATTCGAGAAGCCATCGCGCGCGCGGGCCTTCCTGAAATCTTCAGCTTCAGCCCGGTAGAGTTATTTCGCGCCGGTTCGCTCGACAAGGACCGTTACAGCCTGCTGCTGCGTGTGACTTTTCAAAGCGACGACCGTACGTTGAGTGGTAGTGAAATCGCCTCCGCCGGCGAGAAAATTCTCGAAACCCTGGCTTCCCTCAATATTCACTTGCGCAACGAGTAGGGCAGGCGAGACACCTGATTTTGGGCAGCCGGTCATGTCGCTTTGCGATTCCCGCGAAGCACGAAAATTATGCCGAAGTCATTCCCGCATAAGCGGGG
>JASHTR010000312.1 GCA_030040455.1 Terriglobia bacterium
AGTTTCCCCACCACGCTGTCCTTCCACGCCCGCAATTTGCCAACGTCAACCTTCGGCTCGGAAAACTTGATCCCCCAGTTGGCTGCCAGCCGGGACTCTTCAATCACTTTCGCTACGTGAAGGAGGGCCTTCGAAGGAATGCAGCCACGATAAAGGCACACGCCGCCCGGGTTCGGCTCGGGGTCAATCAGCGCGACCTTCATGCCGAGATCAGCAGCCAAAAATGCCGCCGCGTATCCTCCGGGGCCGCCACCCACCACGACAAGTTCCGTTTCGTTTGTTTGATCCGTCATCGTTTCAGCGTCTCTCCAATCGTCTCCGAGCGGTTTTTAGGGATTTGAAATTTCAAATTTGAGAAAAAGCGAGGCTCAAGCCCGAGCGAAGATAGCTGGAATCGTTGCCAGAGCGCTACGAGCCACACTCTGGCTGTCGACGCCAGGGCTCAACCCTGCAATGAAAGCAGGAACGGCTGCTCGAGTGCCTCTGCCACCCAGCGCAGGAAGCGGGCGGCATCGGCCCCGTCGATCAGGCGATGGTCATAGGAAAGCGAAAGAGGCAGCAGAAGCCGCGGCTCGAAGTGCCCGCTCGTGTAAACCGGCTCCAGGGCGGCTCGCGAGATGCCCAGGATGGCGACTTCCGGGTAATTGACGATCGGCGAAAAGTAGGTTCCACCGATTCCACCAAGGTTGGTGATCGTAAATACTCCGCCTTCCATTTCTTCGAGCGCAAGCTTCTTGCTCCGGGCTTTTTCAGCCAGGGCAGAGAGTTCCACGGAAAGCTCGATAATGTTCTTTTTTTCCACATCGCGAACGACGGGTACGAGCAGGCCGCGATCAGTATCCACGGCCACGCCGATATGACAATACTTCTTGTAAACAATTTCATTCGCCGCCACGTCGATGCTCGCGGCGAAGTTCGGGAATCGATGCAGTGCGGTGGCGGCCACCTTAAGAGCTACAGCGGTAACAGTGAGCTTGCCGCCGGCCTTTTCCGCCCTGCTGCCGTACTGCTTCCGAATCTCTTCGAGACCTGTAATATCAGCCTTGTCAAATTGTGTCACCTGCGGAATGTTAGCCCATGCCTGTGCCAGATGCTCAGCGGTCTTGCGCCGGACCGCGCTCATCGCCTTACGCTCAGTTTCACCCCACTTTCCGAAATCCGGCAGCGGGACCGCAGCCAAGGCCGGAACACCGGCTGTGCCTCCATGGATGACTTGGCGCGCGTAATGCTTGACGTCTTCCGCGCTGATGCGCCCTCCCGGCCCCGTGCCGGGAACACGGCTTACGTCCACCCCAATTTCTCGGGCAATCCTGCGCACCGAGGGCGCTGCCGGAGCAGGATTTCCCAGCTCTTCGCCGGCGGTCGGCGGTGGAAATGGAATCACGGGAGCGCGCGTCTCAGCCCGTATGAGCTCCGGAGACGCCGGAGCGAGTGGGGCTTTGGCTTCTGGAGCTTCCGGCGGGGCAGCAACCTCTGAAGCGGGCAATGCAGAAGCCGTTGGCACCGCCTCGGCGGCGCCGTCAACCGTGAAAACCAATTGTCCAACCTGCAGCTTATCTCCCTCCTTGGCGAAAACCTCTTTTATTTTGCCGCTGACCGGCGAAGGCACTTCGATGGTTGCTTTCTCCGTTTCAAGCTCCATCACCGGCTGGTCCACACTCACAGTATCTCCGACGGATACCAGCATTTTCACGAGGTCGCCGGACTTAATGTTTTCGCCGAGCTCGGGCACCCTGAATTCATTGGCCATGAGAGGTTTGTTCCTTATGACACGCAGGCTGAGTGTTTCTACAAACTGTCAGCGTAATGAGGGACCGACGTTCAGGGTGACGCTGACCGTGGCAACCTCTATCTTACGATATGACAGGATCGCATTTTTCGGGGTTGATCTCCAAGCGCCCTATGGCTTCCTGGACCACGGCGGGTTTCACCTTTTTCTCGCGTGCAAGGGCGGAAAGGGTCGCCAGCGTAATGTGGCGCGCATCCACCTCGAAGAAATCCCGCAGGGCGCTGCGACCCTCGCTGCGTCCGAAGCCATCCGTGCCCAGGGAAATCATCGGGCGGGGCGACCATCGCGCGATGGAATCCGGCAAGGCCTTGACGTAATCGGAAGCTGCCACCACCACCCCCGGCGCCTCCCCGAGACATTGTGTTAGGTAAGGAATTCTTGGCACTTGGTCTGGATGGAGAAGATTCCATCGCTCCACGGACTGAGCGTCGCGCAGAAGCTCTTTATAGCTTGTGACGCTCCAGACGTCTGCCGCGATGCCGTATCGTTCTGCGAGCACGACTTGCGCTTTCAGAGCTTCGTTCAGAATCGCGCCGCTGCCGAGCAACTGGGCTCGCGTCTTCGAGTCCTTCACCTCTGACGCGCGGAAACGATAGATCCCTTTGAGAATCCCTTCCTTTGCTCCATCCGGCATCGCGGGCATGGCGTAGTTCTCGTTCATCACCGTGAAATAATAGAAGATACTCTCTTGCTCCCGGTACATGCGGCGGATGCCCTCTTCGACAATCACCGCAATCTCGTAAGCGTAGGCCGGATCGTAGGCCAAAAGGTTCGGCACGGCGCAGGCGAAGAGATGGCTATGGCCATCCTGGTGCTGTAATCCCTCGCCTGCAAGGTTGGTGCGTCCCGAAGTGCCTCCCACCAGGAAGCCCCGGGCGCGGCTGTCGCCTGCCGCCCACACCAAGTCTCCAACCCTTTGGATACCGAACATGGAATAATAAATAAAAAACGGGATCGAATTGATCCCGTGGGTGGCGTAAGCTGTGCCGGCGGCAATAAACGACGACATCGATCCGGCCTCTGTAATTCCCTCTTCGAGAATTTGGCCGTCCCGCGCTTCTTTGTAGTAAAGCAACGTGTCTTTATCGACTGGTTCGTAGAGCTGACCCGTCCCGGAATAAATGCCGACCTGCCGGAACAACGCTTCCATGCCAAACGTCCGCGCCTCATCGGGCACGATAGGAACAATCAGCCGCCCCACTTCCCGGTCACGAAGCAATTTGGCGAGCATTCGTACAAAGGCCATGGTGGTAGATACTTCACGCCCGCTGGTTCCCTCATAAAATTCCTTGAAAAGGTCTGTGAGCGAGGCTTTGAGCGGCAGCGCCGTGACGCTGCGCGAAGGAAGGTATCCGCCTAACTCCTTGCGGCGCTCGCCGAGATAACGCATCTCCGGGCTGTCTGCGGCCGGCCGATAGAAGGGCGCTTTAGCCGCTTCCTCATCCGAAATCGGGATGTCAAACCGCTTGCGGAACCGCCGTACTTCGTCCTCATTCAGCTTCTTTTGCTGGTGAGTGATATTTTTTCCTTCTCCACTCTCGCCAAGGCCATAGCCCTTGATGGTTCGGGCAATGATCACGGTGGGCGAGCCGGTATGGGTTACGGCAGCCTGGTAAGCCGCATAAATCTTTCGTGGGTCATGGCCGCCCAGTCGCAGCTTGGCAAGCTGCTCGTCCGGGATGTGCTTCACCATTTCCAGCAGGCGCGGGTCAACGCCGAAGAAGTGCTTGCGGCTGTATTCACCCGACTCCACGGAATATTTTTGCCGCTCTCCGTCCACCACCTCGCCCATGCGCTTCACCAGTAAGCCATCGCGGTCCTTGAGAAGCAGAGGATCCCAATCACTGCCCCATAGCGCCTTGATGACGTTCCAGCCGGCACCGAGGAAAACCGCCTCAAGCTCCTGGACAATGTTGCCATTTCCCCGCACCGGACCGTCCAGGCGCTGGAGGTTGCAGTTGACCACAAAAATAAGGTTGTCCAGCTTCGCGCGCGACGCGAGCGTAATGGCCCCCAGCGTCTCCGGCTCGTCAATTTCTCCGTCGCCGAGAAACGACCAAACCTTGACGCCGGAAGTCTTCTTCAGGCCCCGGTGCTCGAGATAGTGCAAAAAGCGCGCCTGGTAGATGGCCATGATCGGCCCGAGTCCCATGGAAACCGTCGGGTATTGCCAGAAATCCGGCATCAGCCACGGATGAGGGTAGGAAGAAAGCCCGCCACCGGGGTTGAGTTCGCGCCGAAAGTTTTCAAGCTGCGCCGCCGAAAGGCGGCCTTCGAGAAAGGCTCTTGCGTAGATGCCCGGCGAGGCGTGTCCCTGGAAATAAACGATATCCGCGTCGTGCTCTTCATTCTTGCCGCGGAAGAAATGGTTGAAGCCCACTTCGTAAAGCGTCGCGGCGGAAGCATAGGTGGAGATATGCCCGCCGATGCCTTCTTCGTGGCGGTTGGCGCGCACCACCATCGCCATGGCGTTCCATCGCACCAGGCTCTTGATGCGCCGCTCAATCTCCACGCTGCCCGGATAGGCAGGTTGGTCTTTGACGGAAATCGTATTGATGTAAGGAGTGTTTATGGCCGGCGACATTTTCACGCCCGCAGCCAGCGCCCGCGTTCGTAAGCCTTCCAAAAGGCTCCGGACGCGCGCATAATCCCCCTGCGCAATTACGTAGTCCAGGGATTCCAGCCACTCTTTTCTTTCGATGGCTTCGAGCTCGGCGAGTTCGTTCTGTAAAGCTTCAATCATTTTCTTGCATTCCTTATAAAGGGCATCTTAGGGACGGAGTGCGCGGGTTACGTCTCTGCGGATCCGAACGCCTCAGTATTTATCTTACGCCAAAATGGTGCTGCGGCGCAGCCATGAATTGGACGCGAGGCTCCGCGCAAGCGCCCTCAATCGCCTTAAGGCCTTGGATGGAGGCAACGTCTTGCTGAGGCATCAATCTACCCTGACCTTCTGCCAGAAGATTTCAGAGGCTGACTAAATTGTCCATACGGCTTTGCAGATGAAGGTCAATTTGTTAGTCTACAGTGGGGAGGGAAATGCTTGACGCATTTTCCGGACCGCACTGGAAGGGCGGAGCCTCGGCTCCGCCTTTCTTTATCCGGCATATGATTCTCCTCGACACACAGCGCGGCGCAGTTGCAACTCAAATGACGCTCTCCGTGCCCTTCGTACCTTTCAAGCTTTAACACGGGGAGCGCGGAATGGTTCTGTGGTCTCCGTGTTAGAGCTTTCCTGGCGCAGAGACCGCAGAGAGCAAATGGCAGAGCCACTAATTGTTTATGAATGACTGGCGGGACTTTCAAGGTGTCAATGCGGGTTTTGTGGCGGAGCTCTACGAGCGTTTTCGCCACAACCCCAACTCGGTGGATGCCGAGGCACGAGCGTTCTTTGAGAAGGCGGCTGCTCCGCCCGCGCCATCCCGCGCTCCGGCGGCTACCTTAGCCATCGATAAGATTGTGGCTGCGGTGAATCTGGCAGAATCGATTCGCAAGTTCGGCAATCTGGCCGCGCAGCTTGATCCTTTGGGCAGCAAGCTGCCGGGCGACCCTTCACTCCTTCCCGGAACGCATGGCATCACCGAAGAAGACCTGCGTGAACTGCCGGCAAACATTATCGCCGGTCCGGTGGCCGCAGGGGCTTCCAATGCCCTGGACGTCATCGACGTGCTGCGAAAGATTTATTGCTCGCACAGCGGCTACGATTACGCGCACCTTCGCGTTCCGGAGGAGCGCGAGTGGCTCACCCGGGTGACCGAATCAGGAACTTTTCGTCCGCCCGCAGATCCGGTCAACGAGGTGGCGATTCTCGATCGCCTCACGCAGGAAGGTGTGTTCGAGCTCTTCCTCCATCGCACTTTCCCCGGCAAAACACGCTTTTCGATTGAGGGCCTGGGGATGCTCATCCCGATTCTCGATGCGGTCATCAGCGCGGCCGCTGAGGCCAATGTGGGACAAATCCTCATCGGCATGGGGCATCGCGGCCGGTTGAACGTGCTGGCTCACGTGCTGAACAAGCCCTACGCGCAGATTCTTGCGGAGTTCAAGGACCCGGTCAAAGCCAGCAAATACCGGGGCGATCTGGGCTGGACCGGCGACGTGAAATACCACTCCGGGGGACGCTGGTCCCTGGCGACCGACAATATCATGGCTCTTGTCATCTCCATGGCACCGAACCCAAGCCATTTGGAGGCCGTTTATCCGGTGGTCATGGGAATGGCCCGGGCGGGGGGTACGCGCGTGGATAAACCGGGCGCATCGCGCTTCGACCCCAGTCGAACTCTTCCCATCCTCATTCATGGCGATGCCGCGTTCCCCGGTCAGGGCGTAGTGGCTGAGACCCTCAATCTTTTCCGGCTGCCGGGCTATCACACAGGCGGCGCCGTCCATATCATCGCTAACAACCAGATCGGGTTTACCACGCCGCCGGAGGAAGGCAGAAGCACGCTTTTTGCCAGCGACCTCGCGCGCGGTTTCCGCATTCCCATTGTCCACGTCAACGCCGATGATCCCGAGGCGTCGATCGAGGCTGCCCGGATGGCCTACGCTTATCGCGCGCGGTTTCAGAAGGACTTTCTCATCGATCTGGTCGGCTATCGACGCTACGGTCACAACGAGGGTGACGAGCCCAGCTTCACTCAGCCGCTCCTGTACCAGAAAATTGCAGACCACCCCAGCGTGCGCAAGCTCTGGGTAAAGACGCTGATCGAGCGAGGTGTCATCCGCGAGGGGTTTGCCGAAGAGCTGGTGCGCAAGCACATGGAACACATTCAAGGCGTGTTTGATTCGCTTGAGCCTGAAAGAAGCCTGGGTGAGTCGGTGCCGGAGCCTCCCAAGCCGGGCACGGCGCGGCAGGCCCGGACCGCGTTGCCGATAGAGCGGCTGAGCGAAATGAATGAGGCCTTGAGCCACCTTCCTGAGGGATTCGTCATCAGCCGCAAGCTGGGGCGGGCGCTCGAGCGCAAGCGGGGGATCTTCAGCAGGCCGGACGAGAGAACCATCGATTGGGCTGCGGCGGAAGAGCTGGCCTGGGCCTCCATCCTGGCCGAGGGCATCGCCATTCGCGTCAGCGGGCAAGACGTGGAGCGCGGAACCTTCAGCCAGCGTCACGCTGTCTTGTACGACACGCGCACCGGCGAACCTTTCATTCCCTTGCAGGCGTTCGCCCAAGCGAACGCTGCCTTCGAGATCTGTAACAGTCCGCTTTCGGAAAACGCGGTTCTGGCGTTTGAGTATGGATACAACGTTAATGAGCCTGGCCGCCTGGTGATTTGGGAGGCACAATACGGTGACTTCATCAACAGCGCTCAGACGGTGCTTGATGAATTCGTCGTCTCGGCGCGCGCCAAGTGGGGCCTGACGCCCTCACTTGTCTTGTTGCTCCCACACGGCCTTGAAGGGCAGGGGCCGGACCATTCAAGCGCCCGGCCGGAACGCTTCCTCCAATCTGCCGCGGCCATCAATCTGCGCATCGCCAACTGCACGACGGCAGCGCAATATTATCACCTCCTCCGAAGGCAGGCGTTATTGCTGCAAAAGGACCCGCTCCCTCTTGTGGTGCTTACCCCCAAAAGCCTGCTGCGCCATCCGCTCGTTGCCTCAACGCCTCGGGAGTTGGCAGAAGGGTGCTGGCAGCCGGTGATTGACGATGAGCAAGCTCGTGAGCGGAGGGACCGCATTCGCCGCCTGATTTTTTGCAGCGGCAAAATTTATGTGGATCTTGTGGCGGCACCCGAGCTGCAGCCGACGGGAAGCATTGCCGTCTGCCGCCTCGAACAGATATATCCCTTTCCGGAGGATGATTTACGTGAAGTGCTTGCTCGTTATCCCGCCTGCGACGAGGTCGTCTGGCTGCAAGAGGAGCCTCGCAACATGGGGGCCTGGGAATTTGTGCGTCTGCAACTCGCGCGACTGATCGACGGCCGCTGTCCCTTGCATTACATCGGACGCCCGCGCAGCTCGAGTCCTGCTGAGGGCTCCTCTGGCTGGTACGCGCTCGATCAGGAAATACTCATCGAGCAGGCCTTTGCAATGAAAGAGGTACCCATAGAAGAAACGGTGGTGCTGAAGAAGGATTGAAGATGCCGACCAAAATTGTAGTGCCTGAGCTGGGTGAATCCGTCTTGGAAGCGACGGTGGGCCACTGGCGCAAGAAAGAAGGCGATCGCGTGAGCCCTGGAGAAGTGGTCGTGGAGCTTGAGACGGATAAGGTGGACCTCGAAGTGGGAGCGGAGCATCAAGGCGTTCTCGCAAAAGTCGAGCGCAAAGAGGGCGAAGACGTCAAGATCGGCGACGTTCTTGGCTGGCTTGAAGAAGTTGCGCCGGAAGCTCACCGGGGCACCGAGGCTAGCGCTCAGGTGGCGGCAACGCAAGGAGCTTCTCCTGCCCCCCCTGTTTCCTCCGCGCCGCCTTCACCTTCCCCTTCGGCGCCCGCATCACGCGGCCCTTCGGCAGAAGAGATTTCCACGCCCTCCGCCCGCCGCCTGGCGCGGGAGCAGGGCGTCAATCTTGCCGAGGTGCCCGTCCTCACGCCGGGCACCCGTGTCACAAAGGAAAGCGTCAAGGACCTCGCTGGCACGGGGAGCGTTCCACTTCGGAGCGCCGAGCCGGTTCTGCGCCGAACGTCCGACGAGTCGGCTGAACGCGAGGAGCGCATCCGTATGTCTCGCCGCCGGATGACGATTGCCCAAAGGCTTGTGGAAGCTCAGCACACTGCGGCACTGCTGACCACGTTCAATGAAATTGATATGGGTGCCATCCTCGAGCTTCGCAAGCGGCGCAAGGAGGCCTTTGAGAAAAAGTACGGGGTGAGCCTCGGGATTGTCTCATTTTTTGTCAAAGCTTCGATTGCCGCGCTGCGCCAGTTTCCCCGGCTGAACTCTGAAATTCAGGGCGACGAGATGGTGCTGAAGCACTACTATGATATCGGCGT
>JASHTR010000313.1 GCA_030040455.1 Terriglobia bacterium
CGAGAGGAGACCTTCGGCCCCAAAACGCCGCAAATGCCAGGCAAGCATCTGGTTTCCCGCTGCGCTCACTGCGGCAAGGTGCTTCCTGCTGATTTTGATTCGAGCGGCAAGTGCCCGCATTGCGGATTTGAGCTGCACTGCTGCAAGCAGTGCAGCCACTTTGACACGTCCGCCCGTTTTGAGTGCACTGAGGCCATTGCGACGCGGATAGTGAAAAAGGACGCCCGCAACGAATGCGATTTTTACTCCCCCCGCGTTACTCTGGAAAGGCAGACTTCCCCGGACTCTTTCCGCCCTGATAATCCTCGCGCGGCGTTTGAGGCGCTGTTCAAGAAGCCCTGAAGCTATCCGTCACAAATAAAACGACTTACACTACCTGTGGGATATTAATTAATACACACCACAATCTATTGTATTTTTCTCTTGACAGCGCCTCTACGTGGCGCTACATTGCTCCTCAGCCAAAGAGCGCGAGGGGCTGGGTTTTGAGAACGGGTTTGGATGTGCTTTTATCTCTATCCGCGTCGAGCGTCGAGAATTAACCTGCACCGAAAACTGTTCATCTAACCGGTAGAGAGCGAGGAAGCGAGATGGCCGAACGTGAGGTTACTCAAACATTATTACATGGTTCAGAAATAGCCGCCGCACCGGCGAAACGAAGCGTTGCCCGCTTTTTTACCAAGGCAGGCGTCGATCCTTTCGACGAGATGGAATGGGAGCTGCGCACCGCCTCGATTCAGAATGAGAAGGGCAAGACCATCTTCGAGCAGCGAAATGTGGAGACGCCGAAAGACTGGTCGATGACGGCGACGAACATTGTGGCCTCAAAGTATTTCCACGGAAAGCTCGGTACTCCGGCGCGGGAATCGAGCGTGAAGCAACTCATCCGCCGCGTGGCCGATACCATCGCTCAGTGGGGAAGTGACGACGGCACCTTCAGGTCTGCTGAAGACGCCGAAGCGTTCCGCGACGAGCTGGCGCACCTGCTGGTGAGGCAGAAGGCGGCGTTTAATTCCCCCGTCTGGTTCAACTGCGGCCTTTGGCACAAGTACAAGCGCAGCTCGAGGGGGACAGGATGGTACTGGGACAAGGCTTCGGCGAGCGTTCAGAAGGAGACGGAAGCTTACCGGCATCCTCAGTGCTCGGCCTGCTTCATCAACTCCGTTGAAGACGATCTGGAAAGCATCCTCGGCCTGGCCAAAACCGAGGGGATGCTCTTTAAGTGGGGCTCGGGCACCGGAACCAACCTTTCGCCCATCCGGTCTTCGGTGGAAACGCTCTCGGGAGGCGGCATTGCCTCCGGCCCGCTCTCATTCATGAAAGGATATGACGCTTTTGCCGGGGTCATCAAGTCCGGCGGCAAGACGCGCCGCGCGGCGAAAATGGTGATTCTGAACATCGATCATCCCGACATCGTCGATTTCATCGAGTCGAAGGCCAAGGAGGAGCGTAAGGCCTGGGCGCTGGTTGACTCGGGCTATGATCCTGCGCTGGACGGCGAGGCCTACAGCTCCGTCTTTTTTCAGAATGCCAACAACAGCGTGCGCGTCAGCGACGATTTCATGAAAGCGGCGGCGAACGATCAGGAGTGGAGCACGCGCATGGTGACCACCGGCGAGCCTCTCCAGACCTATCGCGCCCGCGACCTGATGCGCAAAATCGCCGAAGCGGCCTGGCAATGTGGCGACCCGGGAATGCAGTTTGACACGACCATCAACAAATGGCACACGTCAAAAGCCACCGCCCGCATTAACGCTTCGAACCCTTGCAGCGAATATATGTTTCTGGACGACTCGGCCTGCAACCTGGCCTCGCTGAACCTGATGAAATTTGTGGCGCCGGACGGCAAGTTTGACGTGGAGGCGTTCCGCCACGCGGTGGACGTGATGATTACAGCACAGGAAATCATCGTGGATAACGCGAGCTATCCCACCGAAAAGATTGCGCGGAACTCGCACGAGTTCCGTCCCCTCGGCCTGGGTTATGCCAACCTTGGCGCTTTGCTCATGGCCAGCGGCTTGCCTTACGATTCCGACGCCGGGCGTGACTTCGCGGCCATCCTCACCGCCATCATGCACGGCCAGGCTTATCTCACTTCTTCGCGGCTCGCAGCGGAGGTCGGTCCGTTTGCGGGCTACGCTCCCAACCGCGACTCCTTTCTGGAAGTTATCGCCATGCACCGCAAAGCGGTGGGTGCCATTAACCCGCGCAACGTGCCTGAAACGCTGCTTGAGGCGGGGAAGAAGGTTTGGGATGAATGCCTGCTGAGCGGCATGAAACACGGCTACCGCAACGCGCAGGTGACGGTGCTCGCCCCGACCGGGACCATCGGCTTCATGATGGATTGCGATACCACCGGCATTGAGCCGGATCTTGCGCTGGTGAAATACAAGAAGCTGGTGGGCGGCGGGCTCATCAAGATTGTGAATAACGTGGTCCCGGCGGCGCTGCTGAAGCTCGGCTACACGGACCAGGAGGCAGCCGAGATTGTGAACTACGTGGATGAGCATGGGACGATTGAAGGAGCGCCACGTTTGAAGCCGGAGCATCTGCCGATTTTTGATTGCTCGCTCAAGCCGGCGAATGGCAAACGAGTGATCCCGTATATGGGGCACATCCGCATGATGGCAGCGGTGCAGCCGTTTATCTCCGGGGCGATTTCAAAGACAGTGAACATGCCGGAGGGATCGACGGTGGAGGACGTCGCCAACGCCTATGCCGAAGCCTGGCGGCTGGGCTTGAAGGCGATTGCCATTTACCGCGACGGCTCGAAGCGCAGCCAGCCGCTCAACACTTCGGACGCGAAGCCGAAAGAGCAGGTGCCGGATCAGAACGTCGGGGCGCTGCTTGCTGCGACCGATGCAACTCCCCTGCCTGCTGAAGCCCCGCGTCCCTTCCGCCACAAGCTCCCCGATGAGCGCCAGGCCATTACGCACAAGTTCTCCGTCGGCGGCCATGAAGGCTATCTTACGGTCGGCCTCTACGACGACGGGATGCCGGGTGAAATCTTCATCACCATGGCCAAAGAAGGCTCGACGGTTTCGGGCCTGATGGATTCCTTCGCCACCGCCGTCTCTTTGGCGCTCCAATACGGCGTGCCGCTCCGGGTGCTGTGCGATAAATTCAGCCATACGCGGTTTGAGCCAAGCGGCTGGTCGAGCAACCACGACATTGGATACGCCAAATCGCTGATGGATTACATCTTCCGCTGGATGGCGTTGAAATTCCTTCCCAAAGACGCACAGCCGCAGGAGAATGCAAGCGTCACCACGCCGAATGGCACGGAAGTCGCCGGCGCCGCCGAACTGGCAACGCAATTCACCCAGGCCGCGGCTCGCAAGGGGCCGGAATCGCGCGTCCTCCAGCCGCAACTGGCTGGTGTCGCGCACGAAGACGACGCGCCAACCTGCTTCGACTGCGGCGCCATCATGGTTCGAAACGGCTCGTGCTACCGCTGCATGAACTGCGGAAGCACGAGCGGATGCTCCTGATTTTGGATTTGCAGTGGCAGCGATAGCCACGGCGAGTGTTTTGCATGCCGTGGCTGAAAAAGTTCTCAAGGAGGCATGATAACCGATTCGACAATACAACAATGGAAAGACGGTCGTCGTCCGCTCAGTTCTCCTTGCGAAGTGAAAATTATCTGCTATGATGGGACAACGCGCGAGGGGGCGGGAGAAAAAATTGAATAGCGCTTCAGTTCCAAAGAAGCTGCAAGTGGACGCGCGGGAGGCGCTCCACGCCATCTGCTCGACGGGAAAAGGCCGGTGCTGGTACTGCGACGTAAGGCTGCCGGAGGAAGTGCGGGCCCTTGACGATGGCTGGGACGTGCAGCGCATTGACGACCATCCAATAGCCAGCATTATTCTCGTATGTCCCCGCTGCCTCCGCCAGCAGGTTGATCTCGACCCCGCCTACGCGCATGTCCCTCCGGTGTGACTTTGCCGCTTAAGGCGATCCTGTGCTCTTCGACGCCGACCGCTTGGATTACCCGCAGAGAGTTGTCATTCCGGTTTAACGTTCGAGGTCGAAATGTCAAAAAAAGATGTGCCTTCTCGTGGGAGGCTGCCCGAGCTTGCTTATCGGAACCCCTCGTTTCTTACCTCTGCCGAAGCGCGCACGATCCGGATTGTTTCCGAGTATCTGGAGCCGCAGACGCGGCTGAGGAGGGCCGGGGTTCAGAACACCGTGGTGTTTTTCGGCTCCGCCCATGTGTTGCCGCGCGACGTCGCCGAGAACAACCTCCGCGAGCTGGAGTTACGCCCTGTCGGCGGCGCCTCCAGTCGAGAGATGGTGCGAGCGGCCCAAA
>JASHTR010000314.1 GCA_030040455.1 Terriglobia bacterium
TCGAAGTTGCTTTAAGGGAGGTCAAGAGGACCTACGACGAAACCCTTCAGGCTCTGGGAGCCGCGGTAAGCCTGCGCGACGGAGCCACTGCGGGGCATTCGGATCGCGTCACCCGCTACTCGCTTGAAATCGCGCGCCGGATGGGTTGCTCGAAGGCAGATCTCCAGGAAATTACTCATGGCGCTTACCTCCACGACATCGGCAAGATTGGCATCCCGGACGGAATCTTACTCAAAGAAGGCCCGCTGAGCGAGGAAGAAGCGGCCGTGATGAAAACTCACGTGGTCATTGGCTACCATCTCGTAAGCCGCATCGCTTTTCTGCATCCCGCCGCCGAAATCGTGCGCGCCCACCACGAACGCTTTGACGGCAGTGGCTACCCGTATCGGCTTTTGGAGCATCAGATCCCGCTCGGCGCGCGCATTTTCGCCGTGGCGGATACGCTGGACGCCATGACCTCCGACCGCCCTTATCGCAAGGAGCTACCGCTTGAGGCGGCAATTCAGGAAATCGGAAGCCAAGCCGGACGCCAATTCGATCCGGAAGTGGTGCGCAGCTTTCTCTCGCTGCCCGCCGAGACATGGGAAAACATTCACTCAGTCAGTTTCGAGCCCATCGGGGGGCAGCCCATTGGCTTTTTGTATTCTCCATCGCAAACGTGACTCCATCAAACATCCAATCCCCGGCGCGCCTGTTTCAGCGCCGCGGCTATCTTGCGCCGCGCTCCCGCGCGCACGGGCAGCAACGGTGGCCGTGGATCGCCTCCCCGGTATCCCGACAAATCCAGCGCCGCCTTGATGCCGGGAACGCCAAACGGCGCCGTGATCTCTCTCACCAGGATCATCAGCCGCTGGTGCAGCCGCTCCGCAGACCTGAGGTCGCCCTGGCCAAAAGCCTCGTAAATCGCAATGCAAAGACGGGGTTCAAAATTGGACTGCCCCAGGATGCCACCGGCAATTCCTGCCTTCAAGCCTTCCACTAAAAGGGGTGCGGCGCCGGCCAGGACCCTGAAATTGCGGCGTACCTCGCGCCGGATCGCCTGCACAAATTGCAGGTCTCCCGAACTCTCCTTGATCCCGACAATGTTCGGATGGCGGGAAAGCCGCCCGATCATGGCCACGTCCATCCGGTAACCCGTGAATTGAGGAATTGAATAGATCAATGCCGGCGCCCGGACCCCGTCGGCAACGCTCCGGAAATGAGTTGCCACCACGTCGGGCCGCATTGCCGGTTTGTAATACGCCGGAGGCAGAAGCAGAACGGCGTCTGCGCCGCGCGCGACCATCTCGCGGCTGAGCTCGAGGGTGTGGACTGTGCTTTCAAGGCCGCTCCCCGCGATCAGAAGTTCCGGAAGCTTCACGACTTCACGCGCAATTTCAACCAAGCGCAATCGTTCCCGGAGCGTGAGGTGCGGGGCCTCGCCCGCTGATCCGGTGACCACGATGCCGGAAAGCCCGATTCCCGCGTATTTCCATAAGTTTGACCGGAACGCTCCTTCGTCGAGTTTTCCACGGCGAGTGAAGGGAGTGACGACGGGCGTAAAAACGCCTTGCAGCCGTTCAACAATTTCTCGATGAGTCATGGTTTCCTCCGTGCAACCCTTGCAAGCTGAAGACTTGTAGCCGCTCTTCCCGCTGGGCCCGGATGCCGCTTACGGCGGCGGCGGCAGCGGCTAGCGTCGTGATGCAGGTGATTCCATGCTGCACGGCGGCGCGGCGGATGGCTTTTTCATCAAAGCGCGAGGGTCCTCCGAGCGGTGTGTTGATCACCAGGTCCAACCTGGCGCTCTTGATCCAATCCACCACGTTGGGACGGCCCTCGTTCACCTTATAGACGCTCTCTACCGGCAGACCCGCCGCGCGCAGAGCCTGCGCAGTTCCGCGCGTGGCCACCAGGCTGAAGCCGAGCTCATGGAGACTGCGGGCGATAGGAATGGCCTGCGGCTTATCGTGATCGTTAACGGAGAAAAAGACGCGCCCGGAGCTTGGAATACGCTGGCCAGCGGCGAGCTGGGCTTTTGCAAACGCCAAACCAAAATTCCTCCCCACTCCCATCACTTCGCCAGTAGATTTCATCTCCGGTCCCAGAATCGTATCCACACCGGGAAATTTCTGGAACGGGAAGACGGGGGATTTGACGAAATAATGGCTCACCGCGAGCTCTTCAGGAAGCGCGAATTCCTTAAGCTTTCGCCCTACCATCAAGCGGGCGGCAATCTTGGCCAGTGGCACGCCGGTGGCCTTGCTCACGTAGGGCGCCGTGCGGGATGCACGCGGGTTCACTTCCAGAACGTAGACCTTGCCGTTCTGGATGGCGAACTGGACGTTCATGAGGCCGACGACGCGCAGTGCCTGCGCGAGCCGCACCGTATATTCTCTCAGCGTCCGGCGGGCCGGCTCGGGAATTTGCACGCACGGCAAGACACAGGAGCTGTCGCCGGAATGGATTCCCGCCTCCTCAATGTGCTCCATAATTCCCGCCACCACGACCTGCTCGCCATCGGCCAGCGCGTCCACATCCACTTCCGTGGCGTTTTCCAGGAAACGGTCCACAAGAATGGGAAAAGCCCGCTGCAATTCTTCGGCGCGCCGGACGTAATCCGAGAGCGTCCGCTCATCATCAGCAATCACCATCGCCCGGCCGCCGAGCACGTAAGAAGGACGCACCAGCACGGGATAGCCGATGCGGCGGGCGATAGCGATTGCCTCCTCCGTGTTCGTCGCCGCGCCATTTTCGGGCTGGGGAATACCGAGCCGCGCGAGCAGCGCGCCAAAGTGCTTGCGGTCTTCAGCAAGCTCAATCGACTCGGGCGTTGTGCCGACGATCGTCACACCCGCATCCTTGAGCTGGCGCGCCAGGTTCAGCGGTGTCTGGCCTCCGAACTGCACAATCATGCCACAAGGTTTTTCTGTCTCAACAATCGCCATGACGTCTTCAAAGGTGAGCGGCTCAAAGTAGAGCCGGTCCGAAGTGTCGTAATCGGTCGAGACCGTCTCCGGGTTGCAATTCACCATGATCGTCTCGTAACCCTCTTCCTTGAGGGCGAACGCCGCGTGGCAACAGCAATAATCGAACTCGATGCCCTGGCCAATGCGGTTTGGGCCGCTGCCGAGAATCATGATTTTTTTCCGGTCGGAGGGTTCAACCTCATCCTCGCTCTCGTAGGTAGAATAGAGATAGGGGGTGAAGGATTCAAACTCCGCTGCGCACGTATCGACGCGCTTGAACACTGGGCGCACCTTCGCGGCAAGGCGGCTGGCGCGCACTTCCTCCGGCGTGGCACCCCAAAGCCCGGCCAGGTCAGCGTCGGCGAGGCCGAGGCGCTTTGCCTCCTCAAATGCCGGTTTCGGCATGGCGCCCGCGTCAAAGCGTTTTAGTTCCCCCTGGAACTCCACGATTTGCTGGACTTGATCCAGAAACCACGGATCGATCCGGGTCCATTCCGCCAGTTGTTCTACGCCGTGTCCGGTCCGCAGGGCGTAAAATATGTCCCACAGGCGCTCGGGGTGCGGATTCATCAGGCGGTGCCGTAGCGACTCTTCGTCCGAAGGCGGGAGCGGGGCCTTACGGCCAGTCTCAAGCGACCGCAGGCCTTTCATTAACGCTTCCTTAAACGTCCGCCCGATCGCCATTGCCTCGCCGACGGATTTCATCTGCGTTCCTAAAGTGTGATCTGCCTCCGGAAACTTTTCGTTGGCCCACTTGGGGATTTTCACCACGACGTAATCGATGGTTGGCTCGAAGCAGGAGGGAGTCTTTCGGGTAATGTCGTTGGGAATTTCATCCAGACGGTAGCCCACCGCGAGGCGCGCCGCGATTTTGGCGATAGGGAAGCCGGTGGCTTTCGAGGCGAGCGCCGAGCTGCGCGAGACGCGCGGGTTCATCTCAATCACCACCATGCGTCCCGTGGAAGGCTCGACGGCAAACTGAATGTTGGAGCCTCCCGTCTCGACGCCCACTACCCGGATCACGCGGAAGGCGGCGTCCCGCATCCGCTGGTACTCCTTGTCCGTGAGGGTTTGCGCGGGGGCGACGGTAATGGAATCCCCGGTATGGACGCCCATAGGGTCCACATTTTCAATCGAGCAGACGACCACGGCGTTGTCCGCATGGTCGCGCATCACTTCAAGCTCAAATTCCTTCCAGCCGAGCACCGACTCTTCCACGAGCACTTCGTGCACCGGGCTGATCTCAATGCCAAATTCCACCATTTCCTCAAACTCTTCGCGGTTGTAGGCGATGCCGGAGCCGGTGCCGCCGAGGGTGAAGGAAGGCCGGATGATGATGGGAAAACCGATCTCATCCGCCGCTTTAAGCGCCGCATCCACGCTTTTTGCCAGCGTGCTCCGCGGCACGTCCAGCCCGACCTTGCGCATCGCCTCCTTGAACCGCAGCCGGTCCTCCGCCATCCGGATCGCGCTCAACGAAGCGCCGATGAGCCTCACCTGATGCCTGTCGAGAGTCCCTTTTTCGGAGAGTTCCACCGCGAGGTTCAACGCGGTCTGACCTCCGACGGTGGGCAGCAATGCATCCGGCTTTTCGCGCTCGAGGATGGTGTCGAGATACTCCGCCGTCAGCGGCTCAACGTAGGTGCGATCGGCAAGCTCCGGGTCGGTCATAATCGTGGCTGGGTTCGAATTCACCAGGACCACTTCGTAGCCATCCGCGCGCAACGCCTTCAACGCCTGGCTCCCCGAATAGTCAAACTCGCACGCCTGCCCGATCACAATCGGTCCGGAGCCGATAATCAGGATTTTGTGGATGTCAGTGCGCTTGGGCATGTTGTTCAGGGATCGGTTCCTTCCCGCGACTTTTTGCCTTCAGTAATAATTGCCGGAGCCGCGCCCGGACGACTTCCACTCCTCCATCATCCTCACAAACTGCTCGAACAGATAGGATGAATCGTGCGGGCCGGGCGAGGCTTCCGGATGATACTGCACGCTAAAGAGCGGAAGTCGCCTGTGCCGCAAGCCCTCAAGCGTCTGGTCGTTCAGATTGACGTGCGTGAAGATCACCTCACTGTCCTTCAGTGAATCCGGATCGACGGCGAAGCCGTGATTCTGCGCGGTAATTTCCACCTTTCGAGTTTCGAGGTTCAGCACCGGATGGTTTCCTCCGTGATGGCCGAAGCGCAGCTTGTAGGTCTTGCCGCCCAGCGCCAATCCAATGATCTGATGGCCCAGGCAGATGCCAAAAACGGGGACGCGCCCCATCATCTCGCGGACGCCCTGGGCGGCGTATTGTAAAGGCTCAGGATCGCCCGGGCCGTTCGAGAGAAAGACGCCGTCCGGCGCGAGATCGATGACTTCCGCGGCCGGCATCCGCGCCGGCACCACCGTCACATGACAACCCGCATCCACCAGCCGCCGGAGGATGTTGTGCTTGATGCCGTAGTCATAGGCGACCACGTGAAAACGCGGTGGCGCGATGGGCGCAGAGGAATCAAAAATATCTTTTGAGGGCTCGCTCCAGGGGTAGCGAAAAGCCGTCGTCACGCGGCTGGCAAGGTCAAGACCGATCATGCCGGGCGAAGCTTTAACCTTTGCGAGCAAGCTCGCCGCATCCAGGTTGGTTGAAGAGATCACGCCGCGCATGGCCCCGCGACGGCGCAGATGCCGCACCAGCGCGCGCGTGTCAATTCCAGAAATGGCGGGCACGCCAAACCTTGCCAGAAATTCCGAGGTCTCTTCCGCCGAGCGCCAGTTGCTGGCGATTTCACTCAGCTCCCTCACCACGAGTCCTTCGGCATAAGGGCGCACGGCTTCGCTATCCAACGGATTCGTGCCGTAATTTCCAATGTGCGGGTAGGTGAGAGTGACAATCTGCCCCGCATAAGATGGGTCGGTGAGGATTTCCTGATAGCCGGAAAGGGAAGTGTTAAAAACGACCTCGCCGAAACGCTCGCCACGGGCGCCGTACGCGCGCCCGTGGAACACGGTCCCGTCTTCTAAGGCGAGGATCGCCTCCATCGTTTACAATCCAGTTTCTGAGTTCTACTTGGCTGTAGGGCGTTGTCCTCATCGCCGCCGAATTCGCAGGCGAGGCCCGATTTCCGGAGTCCATCGGACTCCGCGCATCGGAGACACCGGCGCTACAACAGCGTTTGGCTTCCACAATCAGGAAAGGTGCGGAGGGCCTTGGCTAATTCAACGTCCCGATCTGGCCGAGGGGCCAGTATACAAAAACCGCCTTGCCGTAAATGTACTTCCGACCCACACATCCCCACTCCCGGCTGTCATTCGAATCGTCCCGATGATCACCCAGCACAAAGTAGTGATCCGGCGGAACGACGATGGGGCCAAAGTTGTCGTGGTCCAGATAGCTCGGCGGAATGAATGATTCAGGGAGCGGCTTGCCATCAATGTAAACGCGGCCGCCCCGGATGCCAACCTTTTCTCCCGCCAACCCGACCACTCGCTTGATGAACGACTTCGAAGGGTCCAGCGGAAAATGAAAGACCACAATGTCAAACCGGTGAATCGGCTCAAACCGGTAAACAAACTTGTTGATGAAAATCCTCTCGTGATTATAAAGCTCCGGCATCATACTCGTCCCCTCCACCTGAACCGGCTGATAGAAGAAAACGATGACGATAAATGCCAGGAGCAATGAAAGGATCAGATCGCGCAGCCAGAACCGGCTGTCGAAAAAAGGCGATCGGTGTTTGGCTTCTCTCATTCCGTCAGATTGCCGTCCGCCCCACATGCGTCCTGTTACTTTTATACCATGCCGCGCAAGGCGAGTGCTACCTTGCGCGTCACGGTCGTGCCAAAGCCTCAGAAATTTAAGATGACACAGCACCGCTGGCGCAAAGCGTCTGTGGAGTGCGGCAGCCTGCTGCCGCTTTGGGCGCGCCCGCTTGCCGGCGCGCCAGGGGGCCGGAAGCAAGCTCCCACACTCCAAACCCGCGAGATTTCGGCGTGACCCTGCTTTGCGCGTAGGAGCGAGGATGAGCCTCATAGATCATCGGAACAGTATGGTAGAATTCAAAGC
>JASHTR010000315.1 GCA_030040455.1 Terriglobia bacterium
TGAAGGTGGAAATCAGGGACACGGAGGGCGGAGGCAGCGGTATCCAGTACCGTAGCAAAACGGGTTTGCCATGGTACGGAAGGGGCAAGCCGCCAGTTTCCAACATGAATTGGTGGATGACGGGTCCCCAGGCCGACTTCTGGTTTCCGGTCCCTCCTTATGCGTCCGTCTTCACCGGTCAGCTCTACTCGGAAAACACACCGCTCGGCATCATCGCTTGGCGCGGCCAGGTCGTGCAGATGGCGCCCGGAGAGACGCCAACGTTAGTCGCCAACATAGGCAACCGGACGGCGCTCGGAGGGTACGATAAGATTGATGATTGGAACCAGTTTCTTATCATCGCGCGTGGCGGCACAATCATACAGATCGTGAACGGACAGTTGATGTCCGTCCTGGTCGATGACGATCCAAATGACTCCAACAACGAGTCCGGAATGGTCGGCATCGAAATCGAAAGCGCGCCTTGCAAGGTGGCGGTCCGTAGCATCTGGATCCGGAAGCTCCGATAGATGGCCGTTTCGGGCCCCGCGAAGGAGAATTCTCTGGAGGACTTTGTTCCTCCTAAGGCAGCCGTCGGGAGCAATCGCGAGGCCCCGCCAAATTGGCAAGACACCGCTCGGCCTCGCACGAATGCAGGCTGCGACGATAGAGGGAAGGAAGGTGCGAAATAAATCTCACGCTTAAGTAACTGGAGCCGGCGAAGGGAATCGAACCCCCGACCTACGGTTTACGAAACCGTTGCTCTGCCAACTGAGCTACGCCGGCGGAGATGAAAATGCTCACCCAACAACCTTAGCACGGTCGCCAAAATTGCGGGTGAGCATCTTTGAGAGGAGATTAGAAAGGCGGACGCGCTCCGCCAACTAAACCCGAAGGGAGTCTAGTGAATCGGAGCGCTTGGTGTCAAGGAGTTTTTACAAAAAAATTTATCAATTTAAGTATTTTTATATCAATAAGTTACGGATAGCGCGTCATCCTGGAGAGGGCCTGTAGCAATGCTCGTAGCGAAGGCGAAAATTAGCGAAAGTCTATCGTCGTAAGTCGAATAAATGCTTTACCTTAGCTTCAGGCGGATCAGTTCTTCTCCATCCGGCGTCACAAACGAAGAATTTGGGAAGAGCTTTAGCATCAACCGTTTGGCAAGGAAGATCAAAATCCCGCCCGTGACAGCGAGTACGATGATGATGAGGACCAGCTCACCGTTGGCGACGAGCAACATGACAAGCTGGTAAGCGATAGATTGATTCCCTCTGTAGCGTGGACTCCACGTGAGGGACTCGGCGACCTTAAATTGATCTAGAAGACGGCTGGCGGCGTTCTCAGAGGCTGCATTCAAGACTAGCAGCGCATACGAACCTTCCTGACGCCCATAAATAGAGCTTAAGCCGCGGCTTTGGTTGAGCTTGAGAGCTTCGTTGAGAGTCTTGAAGCGCAGCTCGGCAATCTGGGGTGTAGGATAACTGATTTCGAGTAGTGATAAGCGCGTGCCGCCAATGTGGTATGTTCCCATCTGCACTTCGGCGCCTTCATTAAAACCGATGAGGTTCACAGGAAAGGACGGCAAAACAATTTGAGCTGTCTTCACGCCTAACAGGTACTTTTCCGTTCCCGGAATCAACCCTTGGGCCGGCAAGGGAACAGGAAGGCTCTGGAGGTTTTCGATCGAGAGGTGGGCTCCGCCGATTGCGATTAAAAGCGCTCGAAAGTTATTTTCCGGGAGTCCGGAATTCGCAGGGCGCAATACACGGATGAAATACCTTCCCCGCGTCATTAGCGCTTGCCTGGCATTTGCCATGACCATTTGAATGTCCGGTAATGGCCTCATGCCTTCGTTTTGATAAAACGTATACAGGCTGAATGCGGAAGAAGGATCCGCCGCCTCCTCGAAGATTGCATTTGCGTGAACGCTCCCGAGCTGATAGGTGCGCTCGGTCCCCGACTGAACGCCGAGTTCCTGGTCAACGGCAACCTGGTCCCCGAATTGAGCGAGCGCCTGGAGCGGCAAGTTGGTTGACCCCGTAAGCTCCCACTTGGAAACAGGGATCAAAGGAATCACCACGTTCTTCTGCGCCGCGGCGAGGGGAAGAACGCTGAACAAGAGTATCAGGAGCGAGGAACGGCTGCCCGAAGGGGGAAACATCAAGCCTAGGATATCAGAAACTCGGCGGATCTTCCTGAGCAGTTGGCTGGGTAGCGGGCCGGGTAGAAGGCGCTGTGGCTTCCTGGGCAACGCGCAGGGTGCCGAGCGTGCTTGCGTATCGTCGAATGCCAACGTAAAGGGCAACGGCAATCTTCTCGCGGTAAGAGGCGCTGCGCAGGAGGCGCTCATCGTGGGGATTGGAGAGGAACGAAATCTCCGCGAGGACCGACGGCATATTGGCGCCAATGAGCACTACAAAAGGCGCCTTTTTCACCCCGCGGTCGGGCTGCGGGTAGCCATCTTCATCCAGATGCTGGACAAGCTGACGGTCAACCATTTTGGCAAACTCATCCGACTCGTCGATTTTCTCTGAGAGCGCAATCTTCTTAACCAGACTTTGAAGCTGGTAGACGGATGCGCGTGAAGTCGCGTTTTCGCGTGCGGCCAGCGCCAGGGCCTCCGGGTCGGAAGTGAAGTTCAGAAAATATGCTTCAATGCCGCGGGCAGACGGGTCGCGGCTGGCGTTGGCATGGATGGAGATGAAGAGGTCAGCCGCATATTCATTCGCAATGGCGGTTCGCTCCTCAAGCGGGATAAAAGTGTCCGTGCTGCGAGTCATGATCACTTCGCAGCCCATCCGGCGCTGGATCAGTTTTCTCAGCCGCAGGCCGACGTCAAGCACCACATCCTTCTCTTCAAGCCCCGTGGGACCAATGGTTCCCGTATCGTGACCGCCATGCCCCGGATCGATTACGATGCGACGTATTTTTAGCCCCAAGGCGCGGGTCAGCGTGGGTGAAGCTGCGGCCGCGGAAGGTGATGGCGGGACCAGGGATGCATCGGTGGAAGGCGGCGGTGCGGGGGATGAGGCGATAACACCCTCCGGCTTAGGGAGACGAGGCGCGTTGTTCTTTTCGGGAGGCCACGCTTCGTCGGTTGTTCCAAGCGGAAGGGAAGGATCAGCCGCCGGTCGATGGTGGAGGTCCGCAGGCCCGATCCCGGGAGCGCGGCTTGGCTTTCCACCGGTGGACGCCTGGGCTACAAGCTCTCTTTCGCTCCCGTGAACGTCAATGATCAACCGAAAAGGATTCGGAAGGGAAAAGACAGAGAAATCCTCAATCTGCGGCACATCCAGCACCACGCGTGTAACGCGAGGGCTAAATTGTGCAACCCGGATTCGCTGCAGAAATCCGTTCTCCACCGGGAAAACCTTCCGCGCCAGGTTTCCGCTCAAGCGGGCGTTCGAAAGGTCAAAGACAAGGCGCGGCGGATTTTCAAGGTGCATAGCGTTAAACTTCACCTGCCCGGCGACCCGGACCACCACGCGGGTAAAGTTCGGCCCGGTCCAGTCGCGGATTCCTTCGACCTCCTGAAGGTGGTCGGGGCTTAAGGAGTCGTCGGAGGGAGCGGGGTTAGAGACTTCCTTGACCTCCGGGGCGTGAACGGCGGACCATCCGGCTAATTTCCGGTCAATGCTCGCAATCTGATTCTGCGCTTCGGCGGCTTTAGAGGATCGCGGATACACAGCGAGGAATTGCTGATAGGCAGCCCTCGCCTCTTCCGGATTTTCGATCTCCGTCCGGTAAATTTCCGCGATCGTGAACAGAGCGTCACGTGCCAGACTGCTGTGCGGGTATTGGATGCTGAGAAACTGATAGGCGTCGATCGCCTGTGAATAATAGCGGTCATTCGAGAACTGGCGGCCCATCTCCTCATAGACTTCAGCCGCCGCGGCGAGGGCGGTGGGCGTTTTGGGATATGCCGGGTCCGTGCGGTAGACGAGTTGAAACGACCGGATCACTTTCAGGTAATCCGCTGCGGAGCGGTTGGAACGGGTTTCGAGCGCCACCCTCATGCGGACCGCTTTCTGCCACGCCAGGGCGGCCTTCGCGCCGCTAGAAGGTGTTGCGCCCCAACCGCTTCCCCACGCCAGCAAAAAAACGGCTACACAGAGAATCCCTTTAGTCCACAGCCGCTCGCTATTCTCGCCGCCGCTCGTCATCAAAACCCCCCGTCATTCGTGAAGCGAATCACGCCTCTTGCGTCTATGGTGCGGACGATGGGAGCCTCGCGTGGCGCAGGCGTTGCACTTTTTCCTTCCCGAGCGAGGTGGTAAAGCGACGTCACCTTGCGCACGTAATGGACCGTTTCAGGAATAGCAGGAATTCGGCCGGCGCGAAGCACGGAATGCTCGCCCGCATTGTAAGCCGCGAGAGAAAGCGGGATGTTTCCGCCGAAAAGATCCAGCAGATAGCGAAGATACGTCACGCCACCGGTCACGTTCTGCTCGGGGTTGAAGGGATTCTCCACGCCGAATCTCGCCGCGGTTTGAGGCATGAGTTGCATCAATCCCATCGCGCCCTTCGAAGACACTGCCTGCGGGTTGTATCCGGATTCAACCTTGATGACCGCGTCTACTAAAGTGGGATCAACACGGAACTCGCGGCCAGTCTTCGCTAACAGATGCGCGAGACCGTCCGGCTCCTTGGGGGAAGGGCTGGAAGACATCGCGGCGGGCGGGGGGCTTGCAGGGGTTGGATCGCCCGTGTTGATATACACAGTACGGCCTTGCTCGTTGGTGATCTGAACGATATGGTCTGCCTCCGCCATGATGGAGGAGAGAACAATCCAGGCGCACAGAAGGGCAATCCTGCAGGTCATCTGGTTGCGCATTGAGCCCTTGTGCCCCTTTCTTCAAAAGCAGAGCTGAAAGGCCGCTCTCATCAAACCTTTCGACGCCTTTCGATCAAGGCGTGAGCGCAGCTTCACTCCCTCGCGGCACAATGCTGGCGCACCCGCGTCATTCTCTATTCTATATCAGTTGGTGGCAATCGAGCGAATCGAAAAATTGCGGTTTCAGACAGCAGCTTTAATATTTATTAAATTTTAAATCTTCATTTGGAGTGCGGCGGCTTGCCACCGCTTTTCCCAAGGCCAGCTTGCTGGCCACGGGATATTCCTTCAGCGCCGCGAGCGCGCTCGCCGGCGCAAAGCGGCAGCACGCTGCCACACTCCAAGACTCCCTTAAAGAGAAGTGTTGGACGCACCACACTATTGAGGATTACCCATTATAGTGACGACCTTTTTTGCCGAAAGACCGGCGGTCACAGGCCGCCGCTACAGCGCTTGTTGTCACTATAATTGGTAATCCTCCGTAGGGCGGTGAACCTGATCGAGGCTATCGAGTGGGCCCTCGGATACTGAGGAGATCCGCTTGTAGGCGTGCCATTCCGCGACGCGAAGACGCAACGTTATAAAGCAAACTCCGCGCTGCCCTGCCGTTTGGTTTATGGTCGGGAGCAGGAAAGAATTCAGGCTCGGAAAGCCGGTGGGGCGACGACGATGCCTAGCTTCCGCAGCGCATCGAGGTAATATTTCCTGTAAAGAATGTCCCATTCCGCGCTTCCTTCCGGAATGGTCCGCTTTTGGGAGGTGATCTGCTGCGTCACGCGAGCATCGAGCTGCTCTTCTTCACGCGCCAGGTCGTTAATGATTTTCACAATTTCCTGGCGGATCGTGTTGGGTTCCTCGAAAATTTCTACCTCATCCAGGTCCGTAATGGCGGTGGTGAGAAGGCGCGCAAGCTGATGGATTTTTTCGTAGGTGAGTTTCATGACCCGCTAAAGAATAATGTTGCGCTCCCGCACGAGTTGTCTTTTGACCTTTTTGAACATGTCTTCGTAAGCGACGCCCATCTCTCTCATCTGACCGTCGTATTCCTCAAGGATCTTGCGGACTTCTTCGTTGAGGTGGTCCTCAACGCCCATTTCTTCAAGCATGACCTGAGTCATGACTTCATTGACATATTCCGCCTGGTCGTACTGGATGAGTTTTGCGTCGGTTAACCGTTTGAGGACCTGCTTGGCCATGTAAGCCACATATTCTCGGGGCAGCCGCATGGGCGCGAACGTTCCCTCCATAAAGCGATAACGGCAGTGTATCGGGTAAGGTTTCAGGGTGTCAAGGTTTGGCGCTACTTCTGCAACCCCATCGTCCACTCAATCCCGTTCTGCATGAGCTTCTGAAACTGGGCGCTATGCCAGGTGGAATCCTCATGGCCGAGGCCGCAGTAAAACACACGGCCTTTGCCATCGTGCCGCGTCCAAGCCAGGGGCCAGCCGTAAAAGCGGCGGTGAACGCCCGGCTTATGGAGATCCACTGAGGAGGGGTCCAGCCGGAGCAGCACATGAGAGGTCTTATATTGAAAATCAGCAATCTGGTATATCTCGTCGTAAATCTGGAAAGACCCGGGCAAAAAACTAACAATGGAGTCAGAAGGCGCGGCAACGTCCACGGTGACGTTCTGATGCCAGGGGTGATCGTTAAAATAGCCGCCGACCAGCTCCAGGTATGGCTCCCACAGGTAGAACGTGTCCGTAGCGCTGTGCACGCCCACGAACCCGTGACCCGATTTGACAAAGTGAAGAAATGCCGCTTTCTCGGCATCCGTCATCGGTAGCTCGCCGGTGGTGTAAAACATGATGGCGTTATAGTGGCTCAGATTCGCGGGGGTGAAGACGGAAACATCCTGGGATTCGGTCGTTTCCCATAGTCCGGATTTCTCCCCGATTTGCGTGATCACCTGGACAGCCGTGGGCACGCTCTCGTGCTTAAAACCTGCCGAGAGAGTGAAGAAAAGCAGGTGGGCCTTTTGGCGCGGCCGGGCCTTCAGTTGCGGCGCAAAAAAAAGCGCAGCCATCATGAACATGAGCGTGAAAGCAAGGATGAGTTTTCGCATGGAAGCTCCTTGAATCTATTTTTTGGCTTTCAGCAATCGGCGCTCAGCCGTCAGCAAAAGATTTCAGAGTAAAGCCTGCTTGCTGATAGCTGAACGCTGAGAGCTCATAGCCTGTTTTAGCCTTTCCCTGCCTTGCGCGTGGCAGGCTGAGCGGCCAGAGCGCTGACGATTTCCCGGCAGAAAGCGGGTAGGTCTGTGGGCATCCGCGAGGTGATGAGGTTGCCGTCCACGGAGACTTCACTATCCACATAACTTGCTCCGGCATGAATCAGATCATCCTTGATCGCCCTAAAGCACGTGGCCTTGCGCCCGCGCAGAACATCCGCGGAGGCAAGCACCCATCCTGCGTGGCAGATGGCCGCCACCACCTTGCCCGCCTCATTCATTTCACGCACGAACTTGAGCACGCGCATATCCTGCCGCAGCGTGTCGGGAGCCCACCCGCCAGGAACCACCACGGCGTCGTATTCACTGGCGTGCACGTCACCGATGGATTTATCCGCGACGACGGGATACCCCTTCTTGCTGTAGTACGTCTTTCCTGCCTCTGCCCCGACTGCTTCCGTGATGGCTCCCGCCTCGCGGAAGCGCAGCAGTGGATACCAGACCTCCATCTCCTGATATTGGTCTGCCACAAGAACAACAATCCTCTTTCCGTGCAAATCCATCGCATACCTCCACGCCGCCCCTCTTTAGCTTTCAGCAACCAGCCGTCAGCAGAAAAGCCGGAGGCGTGAAAATCGCTAGCCGACCGCTGAATGCTGAGAGCTTTCAGCCCGCTTGGAATTCTTCCAGACTTTTCAGCAGCCTGCAAGTGTATTATCGGGCAGCTTTAGGGGTCTGTGGCTTCATTCGCCAGATTTGCTGTCTATTCCTACTTAGTTGAAACCGTCGTTGTGGAAGTTGCGGTTCTCGTAACCATCGGTCTGGTTGCTTATCGCAGCCGAGAGTGAACCGCGAGGTTAGGACTTCGCCGTAAGGTCAAATATCCGTTTACGCCCAAACCACAAACCAGCGATTAACCCAATCGATACCAGCATGAGCGAACTTGGTTCGGGTACGGGAGACTCGATATCGAGCACGTAGCTGTTGGCGCCCTTGTCCCATGTCCAGGTATAGGTGCAGGTGTCACTCCGAGGCTCGAAAAGGTAGCATTGTCCCAGGTCGCACCGCCCGGACAGGGGAGTGCCGGAGACATAGGTCGTCGGCAAGGAAATCCAGCCGCTGACTGCCGCAATACTGACTGGGTCTCCAGTATAGGTGTTGGCGTCGGTCGAGCCTCCGCTCCCGAAACTTATTGGTCCGCTGATGGAAGTGTAGTAGTCCACAGTCGTTGCCCCCCGATGGTTAACACCCCGTCGCTTGGGTGCAGAAAGCCGTCGACGTTAAACAAAGTGCCGGCGAAACTCAAACCGGTCAAGTCGACTGTTCCGCTTCCGGTCGCGACCACGTTGTTCCCCTCTTGTTCGAGCGTCACGGTAAAGCTGCTGGCGTGTGCGATCCCAGCGGCTAGTAGCACGAGCGCAGCCGTCGTGCACGGCAGCATGAAGCGGCTAAAGGACGAACGGAAGAGTTTTCTCATTGTTTTTCCCCTTTTGATAAGTTTTCGCGGATAACCTACCATCCTCATACGTGCTTGCCAACGTGACTATGGTACGGCTCCCAGCAATTATTTTTCCACCTCACAATACACAAATTTTCAAACTGTGCCGCTACCGGAAAGCAAGCCGGAATGTTGCCAACCCCAAGCCGGGGTTTTTATAATCAAGTTCGGGTGCAAGCGGAAGTGTTTATGAGCCGTTCTCGCAGGAAGCTGATCTATCTTCTGGGATTTATGGGAAGTGGAAAATCCACAGTGGGCGAGATCTTGAGCCGTGAGATGGGCTGGCCTTTCATTGATCTCGACAAAACGATTGAAGCCGGGCAGGGTGTTTCCATCCGCAAGATTTTCGAGCGCGATGGAGAGTTGTTTTTTCGGCAGGTCGAGCACGCCGCCCTCACCGAGGTTTCGAAGAACGAGCCGGCGATCGTTGCTCTGGGTGGCGGCACCTGGGTTCAAGCGCCGAATCTCGAATTTATCCGCGCGACCGGAGGCGCAACCATCTTTCTCGATTGCAGGCTGGAAGAGTTGCGCCGGCGGTGCGAAGGCATTGATGACCGCCCGCTTTTCAGCGATCCTGAAAGTTTTGCCCGCCTCTTCCACGAGCGGTTGCCTTACTACCGTCTCGCGGAGTTTCACGTTGCCTCCGATTCCGCGCCGCCCGAAGAGGTTGCCCGGCGCATCCTGCGCCTGAAGATTTTCTGATGTCTTGGAAGCTGCGGTCCGCGATCCTCGCAAGTTTGCTGCTTACTCTTGGGTTTCTCTTTGCCACTATTTCTACTCTGCCCATGCGTGGATTCGCGGTTGGACCGCCTGCGGCGCAGCCAGCAGGGACCCCGCGCCCTGGGAAGGACCAAGGCGTTTTTCTGCTGAGCGTGGCCGGCAAGAAAATAGGTGAGGAAAAGTTTCAGATTCGCGCTAACGGCGTGAATCTTGAAGCTCGCGCCGAGATTGAGCTTCGGGTCGCGCGGGACGGCCGGGAACTCCGCTTCAGGACTTATCCCGATCTCCTCCTTGATATCCGCCTGCAACCGCTCAGTTACCGTTGGAGGCAGGAAGGCTCCGAATCCTCCCGCATTCAGATGGATTTTAGTGGAGGCGCCGCGCAGGTTCGCTATCGCACCTTAGGCGGGCACCGTGATAACCGCCAGTTCGATTTGGCGCACGACGTGCTCATCCTCGACGATAACGTCGTTGACCAGTACGAGATTGCTGCATGGCGCTATAACCTGGCGTCGGGAGGCAGGCAGGAGTTTCCGGCCTTTATTCCTCAGGAAGCCCTCCCGGGAACCATCACGGTGGAGCGTGCGGGCACGGCGACGCTCAGCATCGGGGGAAAAAGAGAGAGATGCACCCACCTGGTTGTCACCACCAATCTTGCCCGCGTGGACCTTTGGATGAATTCCCAACAACGGCTCGAACGTCTGGAAAGGGGGCCGTTCGTGGCGGAGCGGAAACGTTAGTATTACGACGTGCGAAGCCACCGGAGGAGCTCCAGGAGCGAAGGGCGCTTCCCATACATCAGCACGGCGGTGCGATAGATGCGCGCGGAGGCGTAGATCACTCCCAACGTTGTCAGCGCCAGCAGCAGCAAGGAAAGCGCAATCTGCCACAGCGGTGGGGCCTCAAGGGCAATGCGCATGACCATCAGAATCGGCGAGAAGAAGGGGACCATCGAGAGGACGATGGAAGCGGGGGAATTGGGATCGTGGATAATGATGTTGAACAAGAGAAAGCTGCCTGCGAGGAGCAGCGTAACAGGCATTTGGATCTGATGCGCATCGTGCTCGCTGGAAACGGTGGCGCCGATGGCGGCGTAGAGAGCGGCGTAGAGGAAGTAACCACCGAGGAAATAGATCACCACCCAGGCTAAAGCGGCGGCCGAAAGGCCCAGGTTGATGGGATGGCTGCCAGAACCTCCCGCCATGGCCAGCCCATAGGCTTCCAGCAGGCCCGCGGAAATCGTCCAGATCAGAAACTGTGTCAGCCCAACCGCCGCCACGCC
>JASHTR010000316.1 GCA_030040455.1 Terriglobia bacterium
GGTCGCGGGGGTGATGAGAGGCTGCGATCCGGTAACACCGGAGCTCAAGGCAGCGGCATAGACAAACGGCTTGAAGGAAGACCCCGGTTGCCGCAGTGCCAGCACGTGATTAAGCTGGCTGGCAGCATAGTCCCGCCCACCCACGACCGCCAGCACCTCGCCGGTGTGAGGATCGAGGACCACCAGCGCGGCCTGCGGCTCGTTAGGGTCCGAATTCTTTTTTCGTCTTGCCTTTAACCGCTTATCCACTTCTTCCATTCCGCTTCGGACTGCGGCTGAAGCAACCGTCTGCAAATCGGGATCCAGGGTGGTGTAGACACGGTAATTCTTCGAAAGAAGATTCTGCTCGGGGAAATGGTCCAGCAGCTCATCCTTGACCATGTCTACAAAATAGGGAGCCTGATTCCCTTCCCCATTACGCTGCGTAATTCCCAGGGGCGCGCGTGCGGCCTGATCGGCTTCTTGAATGGAGATGAAGTGGTCGCGGAACATCTCCCGGAGCACCCAGTTGCGGCGGTCCAGCGCCCTTTGTGGATAACGATAAGGCGAGTAAAGATTGGGACCGCGAATCATCCCCGCGAGCAATGCGGCCTCGGGCAACGTCAGGTCCTTAATGTCCTTATTGAAGTAGGAATCCGCCGCTTCTCCAAAGCCATAAATTGAAAAGCTCCCGCGTTGTCCCATGTAGACTTGGTTGGCGTAAAGTCCGAAAATCTCCTCCTTGCTGAGTCTCCTCTCGAGGATGACCGCAAGGAACATCTCTTCCAACTTGCGCTTGAAGGTCCGGCGGGGCGTGAGAAAGAAATTCCGCGCGAGCTGCATGGTGAGGGTGCTGCCCCCCTGAAGCCTCTGGTCCGCCCGGATATCCTTGATGCCTGCGGCAACCAGCCGGAAGAAATTAACTCCGTGGTGGGAAAAAAAGCGGCGGTCCTCAGCAGCGAGAACCGCGTGGATGAGTGTGGGGGAACACTCATGAAAGGTCACCAGCAGTCGCTTGCTGCGGTTCTGGCCAAACAGCGTCGTAATGATTTCCGGTTCCAGCTCGTACTCTTTGAGAGCCGTCTTCGATTCCAGGCTTGTGATTGAAGCAATGTGCCCATCCTGAAATTCAAGCGCTGCCGGCCCCTCGCGGTCCGGGCCGGATGCAAAAAACGATGCTGGACCCGGATAGACGGTCAAACGATCTCCGTCGAGATCAAACGTTCCGACTCCCGAATCGCTCTTCCCCCCGGAAATATAGAAAGCTTTGCGCAACCGGTCCACAGCTTGCTGAGGGAGCATAGCCTCGCCGGGAAACACGGGCGCCGGGGCGGAGAGGATCAGGGAAGCGTGACGAAAAATCTGCCCGCTCAGTCTTTGGTCTACAATGTGCGAAAAGCGCGCGTAATAATGCGCAAAGACTCCAGCCACGATCAAGATGAGTATGCCGAGGGGCGCCAGAACCTCTTTTTTGTGGGTTCGCAAAAACCGCGCCAGAGAGGGAAGAACGGTTCTTCGGAATGAAGAGAAGGAGGCGGGGCGGTTTTGAGGACTTTTCCGATGGACCACGGATTATACGGTGTTACGCCAAAGTCATTCCCGCGCAACCGGGAATCCACCTTGCCCGGCGGCGAGCACCTGGATCCCCGCTTTCGCGAGGGCGACGGTGGGCGAATTTTCAGGGCAGAGCGTCGCCGCCCAATCGCTTTTCAACAGCCTTGTGCAATATGTCTCTTCGCATCCGATAAAAAAACTCCCTCGGCAGACAGGAGAGCCGGGAATTCACCCTGCGCCTCATCCGCCCTCATTCCTACCTTAGCCGTTGTATCTTTCCAGTTCAAGTCCGCGCCCGATCGCTGCCTGGCTCGGTCAAATTCACGGTATCAGCGAGGTTACAACGACGGAGGCGTGGCTCCGGCCGAGAGCGTGAAGCAAGCATATGCGGATTTGCCCGGAAAGCCAAACGCTTTCCGCACATCACGTGGCAAAGCCGCTCTCTGCACCGCTGAGTTGGGCACCCGGGCGCGCCCCGGGAAGGAATTTATTTAATGATGCGGTTTGCCTCTTCGGGCTTTTACCCTGCGTTGGCGGCTTGCTTGTGAAACACCAGGTGAAAGGTGGTCGACCCTCGCGCTGAATGAACTGTGCGGTCAACCAACAAAGATTGACCATCTTTGGAAAGCTTCCATTGATCTTTCAACTCGATGGTTCTGCCGCTCATGCTGGAGTCTCCGTTGCCTTGGAGAGAGAGCTTGAGAAGCTTGCCGTCTTTGGCCCACTCCGCTTTTGAAGTGGCGTCTTCATGCGCGGGGCCGCCAAGTTCCGCCGTGGACTCGCTTCCATTGAGTTTGTAGACAGCGCCTTCGGGATAGAGCGTAAAAGCAGCGGACTTGCTCCCAGATTGCCCCATTGACCGTGGTCTCCCACCACCACTTCCGGGCATTCCGGGAATTCCTTCACCCATCGGCCCTCCTCCGATGCCTCCAATACCACCGATGCGTCCCATTCCGCCCATCCTGCCGCCGGGATAGCCACCCGGATAACCGCCTGTGTTGCCCGTCCCGGAACCGCCGTTGGGATATTGTCCGCCCATATCGACTGCGGGGGACAGATCGCCCTTCAGCGCGGTTTTTACTTGAAGCTGGTCTGGATTTTGGTTGACGACCATGCTGTAACTTTCGAGCCCTTGTGGAAGATTCTTTGTTTGGCTCATGTCGAGAACCCATTGACCGGAGAAGTCTGCCGGTTTCGGCTTGTTTTTAGCCTGCATCGGGACCTGCATGAGGCTTCCCCAGAAGGCGAGCACTCCAAAGACTGCCATAAATTGTTTCATAAGATTCTACCTCCATCAGACAATAGCTCTCTCCCCTTGCGCTTCCATGGACATGCTTCTGCTTAGTAGCAGTTAAGATGACAAAGAGGAAAGGTGAGTTGGCCCCGAACTGTAAATTTCCGGCGAGGCCTCGTCCGGCAAGAGGCGGGAAAGGCTTATTCGGTGACTTTCAGGACGGCCAGAAAAGCTTCCTGCGGGATATCCACCCGACCTACACGCTTCATTCGTCGTTTGCCCTCCTTCTGCTTTTCCAGGAGCTTGCGCTTGCGAGTGACGTCTCCGCCATAGCACTTGGCCAGCACATTCTTCCTCATCGGAGGAACACTTTCCCGCGCAATAATCTTCGAGCCGATGCTCGCCTGAATCGCAACCTCGAAGAGTTGCCTTGGGATGAGCTTACGCATCTTTTCGCACATGGCGCGGCCACGGGCGTAGGCCTCGTCGCGGTGGCAGATGAAGGATAGCGCGTCCACCGCCTCCCCGGCCACCAGCAAATCCACCTTCACGAGCTCGGAGCTCCAGAATCCGGAAAGATGGTAGTCGAGCGAGGCATAACCACGGGAGACGGTCTTGAGACGGTCGTAAAAATCGAGCACAATCTCATTGAGCGGCAGCTCATAGGTAAGCATCACCCGCTTTCCCGAAACGTACTCGAACCCCTTCTGAACGCCTCGCTTCTCTTCAAGGAGCTGAAGAACGCCGCCCAAGTATTCATCCTGAGTAAAGATGAGGGCGGTGATCACCGGTTCCTCAACTTTTGCAATGTCTCCGGCCGCCGGAAACTTGCTGGGGGTATCGACGCTCAGCACCTGGCCGGTTTTGGTAGTGACGCGGTAGCGGACGCTGGGCGCGGTGGTGATCAGGTTCAGATTAAACTCACGCTCCAGCCGCTCCTGGACGATTTCCATGTGCAACAGCCCGAGGAACCCGGAGCGGAAACCAAAACCGAGCGCGAGAGAGTTCTCCGGCTCGTAAAAGAACGAAGAGTCGTTCAGCCGTAGTTTTTCGAGGGCATCGCGCAGAGATTCGTACTCGCTGGCCTCAACGGGATAAAGCCCGGCGAAAACCATGGGCTTGATCTCTTCGAAGCCGGGCAACGCCTTTTGCGCCGGGCGGGCGTTTTCCGTAATCGTATCGCCGATACGGGTGTCCGCAACTCGTTTGATGTTGGCAACAATGAAACCTGCCTCGCCAGCTTCGAGTTGGTCGACGTGGACCGGCTTGGGAGTGAGAACACCGAGGTCTTCCACGGTGTAGACCTGGCCGTTTGACCAGAGCCGGATTTGAGTTCCCATGGCCAGCGTCCCTTCGACAATTCGAGCAAGCACAATTACACCCCGATAGGCGTCGTACCACGAGTCAAAGATCAAGGCTCGAAGCGGCGCGTCCTTCGATCCTGCGGGCGGCGGGATCCGGCGGACGATGGCTTCGAGCACCTCTGGCACGCCAGCGCCTTGCTTGGCGCTGATTAAGAGGGCTTCGCTCGCATCGAGAGCCAGCGCGTTCTCGATTTGCTGCCGGGTCATCTCAACGTCCGCCCCGGGCAGATCGATTTTGTTGATCACGGGAATGATGGCGAGCTTGTTGTGCAGGGCAAGCTGGGCGTTCGCCATCGTCTGCGCCTCGACGCCTTGCGACGCATCCACCACCAGCAGCGCTCCTTCGCAGGCGGAGAGGCTGCGCGAGACCTCGTAGGAGAAGTCAACGTGCCCGGGCGTGTCAATCAGGTTAAGCTGATACGTGTTTCCATCTTGCGCGTGGTAAATCAGCCGCACGGCGTGGGCCTTGATGGTGATGCCACGCTCGCGCTCGAGATCCATTGAATCGAGCACCTGGTCGGCCATTTCCCGCTTGGAAAGCGCTCCCGTCAGCTCCAGCAAGCGGTCGGCCAGAGTGGATTTGCCATGGTCAATGTGCGCCACAATGCAGAAGTTGCGAATGAGCCCGGGATCCGACATAAGAGTATTTGACCACATCTCAACGCACAGTGGGAAGAATGCACGCTCGGGTAACGTAGCGTTCGCATTTTAACGCTGCGGCTGTTCTCTGCCTTTCGAGAATAGATTGAAAAGCGCAGTAGCGGAGTTTTTTTAATTCTGCGATCTTTAGGTCGTTGGCGAACCCAATACCGCAGAGTCTCTGAATGACGAAACGATGCGCCGCCTTGCGTTTGCTAAATTTTCATGCTTCACTCCGCCCAGTTGGTGATAGACTGTAGGCGTCTGAGTCCTGTTTTCTCAGGACAATCTTACCGTTATTTTCGGGGGCGGTTCTGGAAACCGCCCCTCCTGCCTTGTGAAAGCAAACTGGCCTTGGGGATTCGATTTCTTTAGGATTTGCGATGGAAGGGGTGGGGGTTGCCAGCTCGGAAAATGCGAATTATTAAATGGTGCGTCATCGTTCTCATTGTCGCTGTTGTGGTCTTCCTCTATGGCATCGTGCCCTGGTTTTTCACCAACCTGGTCACCACCAACCGCTTCCGCTACCACGATAAGAATGCGGGAAAAACCCCGGCTACATTTGGACTGAGTTTCGAAAAGGTCGAATTCAGGTCGCGCGACGGGATTCTGCTCAGAGGATGGTACGTGCCCGCCGATGCTCCGGAAGACGAGGGCGCACGGGGGGTTATCATTTACTGTCACGGCTTTCATCGTAACCGGGTAGAGATGCTCCCGATGGCCCGCTTCGGGCACCAGCTCGGATACGATGGCCTGCTTTTTGATTTCCGCAACCACGGGCAAAGCGGAGGCAGGGTCACCTCCCTCGGTTATTGGGAACGGCTGGACGCTGAAGCGGCAGCGGAAGAAGCGCTATCGCGCGAGGGCGCGTCGCATCCGGTCATTCTTTGGGGTGTTTCGATGGGGGCCGCAGCCGCGCTGATGGCGGCTGCGGAGGATCCGGAGGTTGACGCCGTCATTTCCGACAGCACGTTTCTTTCCTTTGACCGTGTCATCCAGCACCACTATCAGCTCATTCGGGAAATCGGGCGCAGGCGCTGGTGGTGGTTTCCTCCGCTACCCAGCTTCCCGCTTACGAATGAGGTCATCGCATGGTCCGCGCACCGAGCTCGCTTCAATCCTTCCGATTTCGATCTCAGAACGGCCGTAAATCATATCTCGCCCCGGCCCATCCTCTTCGTCGCCGTGCGCGACGACGCGAGGATGCCACCTTCGATCGCAGAGACGCTCTACGCGCTGGATCAAAGCCCGCTGAAAGGGCTGGTGATCCTTCCGGGTAGACGTCACGGCGAAGGTTTCAATGATGCCACGTTGCAATATGAGAAGGCTGTGGCTGGATTTCTGGAGCGTATTCCCCATGCAGCAAACTCCGTAAAAACGAAATCGGGAGGCGTGCCCGACGCCCTCCACGCACCCTCTGCAAGAAGACTATGATCTCAAACCCGCGCCGCTGGGTGCTGGTGGGGTTGCTTTTCATTGCCTCGCTGGTCAATTATCTGGATCGGGCGACCCTTTCTGTCGCGCTGCCGGCGATTTCCCACGACTTCTCCCTCACTCCCGCCTCCCAAGGACTGCTTCTCTCTGCCTTCTTTTGGTCATATGCCCTGATGCAATTACCGGCGGGGTGGCTCGCAGACCGCTGGAGCCTGCGCTGGCTCTATGCTGCCTGCTTCGCGCTGTGGTCGCTGGCTTGCGGGCTCACGGGGATCGCAACCAGTTTTGGGATGCTGATTGTCTTGCGCATCCTGCTGGGTGTCGGGGAATCCATCTATCTTCCGGGAAGCACAAAGGTCGTCAGCGAGTCTTTCCTTCCGCAGGAACGCGGTTTGCCCTCCAGCCTTTTTGACTGCGGGACACGCGCAGGATTAGCCGTCGGCGTGCTCGCGGTGGCATGGCTGGTGGCCAGGAGCAGTTGGCGACCTATGTTTATGCTGGTGGGCTTTCTTGCCCTCCTCTGGATCATTCCCTGGCTCGTCGCTTTTCCGCGCACTCTCGGTAACGAGCGCCAAACCCCGCCGCCTCAGGAGGTGAGCGGAAGCCGCAAGCTGCAAGTAACCTTCAACCGAAACCTGCTGGGAAGCTCTCTGGGTTTTCTGTGCTTTGGATATTATGGATATTTGCTGATGACGTGGCTTCCGGACTACCTGGTCGAAGTGCGGCATCTCACAATATTAAGAGCGGGCACTTTCGCCTCTCTTCCATTCTTCATTTGGGCCATTGCTGAGCCCGCCGGAGGATGGGTTTCCGATCGGATGATCGAGCAGGGAATGGACCCGACGCGCGTTCGCAAAGGGGTGATTGCCGTCGCATTTTTAAGCGGGCTGCTGCTCATTCCGGCGACGCGAGCGGCCAGCGTGACCGCGGCAATCACCCTGATTTGCGGGTCTTCACTGGTCGGATTCGGCTCCGGAAATATTCTTGTGATTTTCCAGACGTGCGCTCCCCCGCGCGAAGTGGGCACATGGATGGGAATCGGAAACTTTGTGGGAAATATCGGAGGTGTTCTCTCGCCTCTCGTCACCGGCCTTCTAATCGGCCGCACCGGATCGTACTTCGCGGGATTTGCCCTCGCTCCGCTCGTGCTCCTGGGCGGCCTGCTCTGTTTTTTGCTTCTGGTCGGAAAACTGGAGCCTCCTTCCCCCTTAAAAAGCTGCTAAAGAAGATAGCTGTTTATCCGATATTTATTGATGTGGACCCACAGACGAGCCCTTCACCCGGGACCGAAAAAAAGAGCGAGTCGCCGGATGGCGCTGACCGGCGCCGGAGCACGCGCCTGCTCGTGGCGGTGCCGGTTATTCTGGCGGGAAATGACGCGAGCGATGAAAAATTCCGTGAAGAGTCACTGACCACTTTCATTAACCGTCAGGGCGCGACCCTCTCCACTTCTCATATCATCAAACCAGGAACGGAGCTTCGAATTGAGAACCCTCCACTTGGGATCACCGTCCGGGCAAGAGCCATCCGATTTGTAGAAAAACTGACCCCCCGCGGCCTGAATCAGGTTGCGGTGGAGCTGATCGACCTGAAGAACGTGTGGGGAATTCAATATCCGCCGCAGGACTGGCAGGGATCTATACCCATTCCCGCAAAGTCTGAAAAGGCGAAGCCGTTTTCTACGCCCAATGCAATTGACTTAACTCCTACTCTCTCGCCATCCCCCGCCCATCCGAAACCTGCTTCCCTTCCCTCACCCGAGCTTTCCGTTTCCATTCCGGCTTTGGGTCCGCTTGAAGTGGATCGCGGCACTGCGTTGCCGGAGGGCGGCGAAATTCCGGAAGCCAGTTTGGCGGATATGACCGCCAGGATTGACGCCCGGCTGCAGTCGAACTTGCAAGATGCGCTCGAACAATTGGAAGCAAAGCGAAGCGACCTATGCGTGTTTAAGGAAGAATTGATCGAGCGGTCCGCCGCCGAAACAGAAGGCCAGCGCGCAAAGGCTCTGGAAGCGATCGAGGCTCAGACCCACGCCAGCCTTGAGGCCTTCCGCGCCGAGCTTCAGCAACAGCTTCAGGCCTTCCGTGAGTCCATGCTGCCGGAGGTGGCACGGGAAGCCGCAACACAATCCGCAACGGAATTTGAGAGTACCCGGGCGGCACTCAACGCGCAGGCGAAGGAAGAAATTCAGCTTGCAACTCGCACGGAGCTTGAGAGCTTTCACGCCGAGCTTCAGCGAGCCACAAGCCAGGCGCGCGAAGAAGCCGCTTTGAGCGCTGCGAGGTCTGCGGGAGAAGCAGAAGGTAAGCACGTCAAGGCGCTGGAAGCGATCGAGGCTCAGACCCACGCCAGCCTTGAGGCCTTCCGCGCCGAGCTTCAGCAACAGCTTCAGGCCTT
>JASHTR010000317.1 GCA_030040455.1 Terriglobia bacterium
CATGGCAAGCCAGCAAAACTAAGGATTGTCTCATCGGCTTTGCGCTCTTCCTGGCCCCGGCCAGCGCAGAAGCGGCGATTAACCTGTTCGCCGGCATGGGAAAGGACTTCCACACCAGCGAGCCTACAGTAGTATGGGTGACAGGCGCAGGATGCGCCCTCAGCGCCTCGCTGGGTGCAATTTTAGGAGGATATGCAGCGAACCGGGTTTCCCGCGGATATCTATATCTTAGCGCAGGTTTGACCACCAGCCTCTGCACCTTGGTGCTGGCGTTATCTCCACATATTCCAACGGCGTTCATATTGGGCGCTTTGATCTACAACGGCCTCACAGGGGTCGTGTATGCAGCGTTCAATGCGCTTGGCTACCAGCTCGTTGGGCAGCGAAGCGCTGTGGCGAGCACGCAATTGGGTTTATTTGCTGCGGCCATGAATGGCGCTGTTGTATACATGACTTGGGCAGATGGGCAAGGCTATAAGCACTTTGGAGTGCGCGGGCTTTTGCTGACCGATAGTCTTGCCAGTATGTTCTCAGGAATACTGTTGTTGTCTTTATTAGGAAAGCGACTCAAGAAAAAAGAGGCTGATGAAATGGAATTCCTTGCTATAGCGGACGCCCGTTAACCCGAATCATTCACGAAATCGATTGAGGCAAGGCGTGACAACTTGTCCTGAATTGCCTTTTAGTTAGCTGGATATCTTCCAGTAGCCTCCATAATTCTCGCTCGCCTTGAGTGTCCGCGCTGCTCAGCGCCCCGCTCCCCTAAAATTACGCCAATCGTCTGAGCGAACCCATTTTGGGGTACAAACGAACCCAATTGGAGGATGTGGGACATGGTCGAGAATGGGCAAGCCTCGTGACAAGGCTACTGAATTGATGTGGGTTGCGAACGGCGGGATAATGGAAACTGAGGCGAATACAATGACCATCCGGATCACCAGACCGGAAGTTGAAGCGCTTATCAACCGGCGTTTGGAAACCGGCTCATATAAGGACGCTGAGGATGTCATCCTTCAGGCCCTCAAGTCATCTGAAGCCGAAGCGAAAGGGAACAGCGCAGAGCGGCGGGAGGCTATTGACCGGCTTATGACGTTCGGCAAAACGCACGGTCTCTCGCTCGGCGGTATGACCATCCGTGAACTGCGCGAGGAAGCGCGTCGTTGACCTGGATCGTTGTCGATGCATCTGTTAGTTTATCTTGGTGTTTCCCCGATGAGCAAACGCCGCTATCTCTGAACGTACTTGAACGGCTCAAGGCCGGGGAGCAGGCTCTCGTACCGTCTTTCTGGTCGCTTGAAGTCCTCAACTCGTTGCTGGTCAGCGAGCGGCGCGGGCGCATTTCCGCAAAACAAACACTGGCGTTCCTGGAAGACCTGAGCGCGTTAAATCCGAGCTTTGACTACGCTTCGCTGGAACAAGTCAATGGACCTGTTCAGAAGGTCTGCCGCGACTACGGCCTGACACCTTATGACGCGCTCTATGTAGAGCTAGCCATGCGCGTTAAGTGTCCGCTCGCTATGCAGGATGAAAGTCAGAAAAACGCAGCGTCCATTCTGAAAGTCGAATGCCTGTAGGTGTTGGGCAACGGTTTTGACAAGGTGATGGCTTGCTTGGCACCGGAAACGCGCCAGCATTTTTTCTCTCCCTGTGCTCGACTCACTCACAAGACCGCAGAGCTACCGCTCTGCGCCAGCCCACCCGTACAGGACGGCTGCTCGGCACGCAGGAATTTATCCAAAGGCTGGAACGCAACTCCGGCCGCCTCCTCATTGCTCAGAAAGGCGGTCGGCTGCGCAACGCTGCCAGCGACTCACGGCAATCAACTCTCAATTTTGGGGGAAAACGTCCCATCCTCGGTTTTCCCCACGGTTTTCCCAGTTGCATAAGCAGGTATTTGCTATCTTCTTGTGCAGGTCTAGCGGCAACAGTTCGCTACAAATCCCTGACCGGTCCCGCAGGCAGTACTTCATTCGATTCGCTCTTCCAGATTTTCGGAAATTCGTTCCAGCGGCTGTCAATTTCGGCGTCTAACCCTAGTCCAAAATAGTTGTTTTGCAGCTTGAGCAATCGGAGGATCAGTACGTGGGCATACAGGACAGCCTTACGTGCTTCGGGCTCCGATGTCTCTTTAAATGAGAATCCCGTTTCTGTCATTCGTAAGCGGGATTCCAACCCGAAGGCTGTAGCGTGAGAGTGAAATGTTGGCAACAGATAACAATACGCGTAGGCCACGCCGAGGTTTGCGTCCGCTTGCTGTGCCATCGTATCCAAACTCACCCTCGTCCACTGTTCTTGAGTTATGGGCTGCTTGCACTTGTTGCAGATCGAAGCCTTCAACTTGGCTTTCGCTTCGTTGCACTCGTCTTCAAATTCTTTGATCTGCTCCGGCGTGCGCTCGTCTTTGGTGTCGGGCAGGATTTCCTTTAGCCTATTCCACAGTTTCTCTCGCTCAATGAAAGAATGCGACAGGAAGATGCGTGCCTCGGATGGCTTCTTGGCAATGAAGGCTGCCGTCACAAGTCTCTCATACATTCCGCGAAGGATTTTGTACGCGCCGATTCCTCGCCCATTTCCGGCGAGAATCAGCACCTCGCTGAAATCGTCCGCAGCGGCTCGGCCAAGATAGAAGATCACAACCTCAGCCATCTTTCTGTCCTGAACTGCGATTTCCTCTGCTTGGCTTAACTGGAGTCCCTCGCCAATCTGCTCAACTTGATGTTCCGCTCTTGCACTCACGAGACTTCGAATAAAGACTTTTTTCAGCAGTTCGTACAACTTTCCACATTCCACTAAGAAGCCAGTATTTTGGCCCAGGAACCGCTTCTGCGCTTCTTCATCGCCGATTCCGATAGGCAGTTGTGACATCTTCTTTTTCCTTCTTTTTTGAAACAGACGCCAAGCACAACCCGCGCCGGCTACTGCCAGTAATCCAGCGACGACGTAAGAGCGATCTCTCATGAGTCGATTGGTTCAGGTCTTAACCAGAGAGTAACTGTTAGGTAGTGTTGTATAATCAGGTATTTGCTACCTCCTCGTGCAGAAGCCGTGATTATCAATCATTTTAGCCAACGAGCTCAAACTTCGGCGGTTGGACTATCCTTTCCCGGATCGCTAAAGGAACAGTGGAAATTTTCATACAGAACTTGCACAACATGAACAGAAACAGCCTATCCTCTTTTC
>JASHTR010000318.1 GCA_030040455.1 Terriglobia bacterium
AATCACTGCTGGATGATCCGAAGAGCTGGTGGCTTGAAATCATGGCTCGCCGCAAGCCGGAGATCAGCCGCGAGCAGGCGATGGCCGGCATCAACGTGCTCTACCAGCGAATCGCCCGCCAGCAGGCCGGAGCGCAGCTTTCCATGCAGGCGGAGCAGGAACTGAGCAGCGAGAGAATCGAGCTTCTGCCGGCGAGCAAAGGCCTCTCAGATTTACAGAGCCGCTTTTCGAAACCGCTCGTTCTCCTGATGGCTTTCGTGGGCCTTGTGTTGCTCATTGCGTGTGCCAATATCGCAAGCCTCGTGCTGGCGCGGACAACAACGCGGCAGAAAGAAATGGCTCTCCGCGCTGCATTGGGGGCAGGACGGGGAAGGCTCATCCGCCAGTTGTTAACGGAAAACCTGCTGCTCGCCAGCCTGGGTGGCCTCTTGGGCCTTCTTTTTGCGAATTGGGGAGACAAACTTCTGCTTGCGCTTCTCTCGCGTAGCGGAACTCCCATAACACTCAGCCTGCGGCCTGACGCCAAGGTCTTCATCTTTACCGCATGTGCCGCTTTTCTAACCGGGATTCTCTGTGGCAGCGCTCCCGCCTGGAAGGTAGCCCGGATTGATCTGAACGCGGCGCTCAAAACGGGTGCCAGAAATTTTACGGCGGGGACGGGAAGCGGGAGGTCCCGCTGGGGGTTGCGCAGGCTCCTGGTGGTGGGCGAGGTGACACTGTCGCTGGTATTGCTGGTGGGTGCTGGAATGCTCGCGCGCAGCCTGAATAAATTGAAAGATGTTGATCCAGGATTTGATCAAAATAAGGTGCTCCTGGTGTCTGTCGATCCTACGCTTACAGGCTACCAAGGCATCCGGCTGGTGAATCTTTATAAACAATTGACCGGCGCCATTAAGGCGCTTCCGGGCGTGCGCTCGGCAAGCCTTGCGGCCCCTCCGCCGATGAGCGGCGCGCACTGGCGCACGGGCGTGTTCGTTCAGGGTCACGTCCCGGGCCCTAATGAGAATACGACGACGCTTATGACTTTTATCGGACCGGATTTCTTCCAAACCTTAGGCGTTCCTTTGCGCCGTGGCCGCGACTTTACCCCGCGCGACGACGCGGAGGCCCCCAAGGTTGCTATTGTCAATGAGGCGATGGCTCGATTTTATTTCGGCAATGCGTCTCCTATTGGCAAGCGGCTCAGCTTTATCAGCCCTGCAGAGGGAGAAATTGAGATTGTCGGCGTTGTTCAGAACACTAAATACAGCAGTATGCGTGAGACGACGCCTCACATGATTTTCCTGCCCTACCTCCAAACGCCACCTGCCAGCCTGCCCTACGCCATGACTTTGGAAGTGCGCACGGCAGGAACTCCCGACAGCGCTGCCGGAGCTGTGCGTGAAGTGATTCGTGGAGTGGGTCAGGACGTCCCTATCGTAGGTCTTACGACTCTGGCTGGTCAGGTTAACAGATCTTTGGCTCCGGAGCGGCTGGTGGCGGAACTATCGGGTTTTTTCGGTCTTTTGGCGTTGCTTCTCGCGGCGATTGGACTTTATGGAGTGATGGCTTATACGGTGGCCCGAAGGACCGGCGAGATCGGAATTCGAATGGCGCTCGGCGCCCAACGTTCGCAGGTCCTGTGGATGGTGCTGCGCGAGGCGCTTAAGTTGGTGGCGGTGGGCACGGCCCTTGGCGTCCCGCTGGCTCTTGCGTCGGGCCGCCTTATCTCAAGCCAGCTTTACGGCATCCGTCCGGACGACCCCTTGACGATGTTGCTGGCGATTATTTTGCTGGCCGTCGTTGCGTCCCTTGCCAGTTACATTCCAGCGCGGCGAGCAACGAAGGTTGATCCCATGACGGCGCTCAGATATGAGTAGAGCAGGGCCCGCCTTTGGCTCTGCGGCAGTTCGAGGGTTGTGGTCCGTGGCGCGTGGTTCGTGATTCGAGTCACGAACCACGAACCACTGCCTTTGAAAAGCCGCAGCGTTACAAAGCGAACGCTGCGCTACGCTCTGTGGCTGAAAAGGATTCACCACAGAGATCACAGAGAACGCAGAGCCAATACACAAGGGAAAGTGAAGACCATGCCACACCGAAAATTACTTTCAATGATCCAAACAGCAGCTTTCATGCTGACGTTCTGCCTTTGCGGGCGGGCGGGGCCGCCCGCGGAAAAGAACGCTTCACAGCCCGGCGAAGCCACCCTTTACGACTACACCTCCAGCCGCGCGTTTCCCGACGTCTTCTCGGCCTATAGCGTTCCCTTTGTTCCACGCGCGCAGCTTGCCAACTCACAGTTGTTACAGGAACTGATCAACGACGGCAAGCTAAGACTTTCCCTCGAGGATGCTATTGCCCTGGCACTCGAAAACAATCTGGATATCGCCGTGGCACGCTACAACTTACCTATCGCACAGACGGACCTTCTGCGCGCCAAGAGCGGTGGGGCGACGCGAGGCGTGGCTGGAGCCTATCAGTCCAGCACCATTTTTTCCGGCGTCCTCGGAGCCGGCGTCGGTGGTGGCGGGGGCGGTGGAGGCAGGGGCGCGGGTGGAATTCTCGGCGGCGGGATTCCATCGGTCGGCTCGGTAGGTTGCTGCGATCCTACGGTGAGTCTGTTTTACGGATGGGATCACGCCGTCACTCCTTTAAACTATACCGTCGTCAGCGGGGTTCCCGTAGAAACCACGGGAGCCGCTTACGTTTCCGGCGGGTACAGCCAGGGCTTTCTCACGGGCACCAGCGTTGTGGCCGGGGTGAATGGCTATCGGCAAGCTTCCAATGCCACCACCGAGTTGTTCAATCCCTACGTCGCTTCCGGCGCCTATATTGGCATCAACCAACAACTCTTGAACGGCTTCGGATACCGGGCCAACGCCAAGTTCATTCGGATCGCCCGGAACGATCAGCACTTCGCCATGAGCGTCTTCCGGCAAAACGTGATTGATACCGTTTCCAAGGTGATGACCACCTATTACGACCTTCTCGCCGATGAAGCCAACATCCGCGTGGCGCAGGAGGGGCTCGCGTATGCGCAGAACTTGTTGAGCGACAACAGAACCGAGGCCAAGATCGGCGCGGCGGCCGAGCTGGACGTAGTGCGTGCTGAGGAGGAAGTGGCGGCGCGACAGCAAGATTTGCTCCAGGCCGGAAACACCTTCGCCC
>JASHTR010000319.1 GCA_030040455.1 Terriglobia bacterium
ATTCCGGGAGCGTGGCCCTCATCTTCTCCCGGGGACGCTTTGGAACATCCTTAACGGGTTATCTCACCAGCCGCTCTGACGACAGCACGTATCTTACGGACGCCAATTACGGCAACACCCTGCTCTTGCCGAATCGAAACCTCCTCAATGCCTATCAACTCATCGGCTGGAGCGGATGGTACGACGTTCGTCGCGGCGTGACGCTTTACACAAATATCGGAAATCTCTTGAGCGAACATTATCAGGCCGCCTTTGGGTATCCCGCCCTGCCGTTCACCTTCCGCAGCGGCGTCAGGTTTACTCTCGGCAGGGGGGGGGTGCGGTGGTGACGACGAACTCCGAGACGAAAACAAGAGGCCGGAGAGAGGAAATCGGCAAGATTTCGGATTCATCTCCTGCTGCTCCTTGCCTGCGTCCCGCCATCGACTTTCATACTGCTCGCTTCCGCATCGGGCTGGCACTGCTCCCCCTGCTCCTTGTCCTCAGCATCGTACTGGCATCCGGGATGGGGGCCGTGCGCGTTCCTTCCCGAGAAATCGTCTGCATCATCGTCAACCGGATAGGATTCGTCCATCTGGCACATACCTGGCCCCGGAGCGACGAAATCATCATCCTGCAAGTTCGTCTTCCCCGGGTGCTGGCGGCGGCGCTGGTAGGAGCAGCTCTTTCGGTGGCCGGCGTTCTCTTTCAAGGTCTGCTGCGAAATCCTTTGGCCGATCCGTATGTGATTGGGACCTCGGGAGGTGCGGCTTTCGGAGCGACTCTGGGGATAATCCTTTTCACCCATTTTTCTTTGTTGGGATTTGGCACGGTTCCCACCCTGGCCTTTCTCGGAGCCCTGGGCACGATGCTGCTGGTTTATCGCATCTCACGAGTCGCGGGAAGGACGCCGGTGGTAACGCTGCTCCTCGCCGGATTTGCCGTAAGTGTGATTCTCGGCTATAGCGTGTCCTTTCTGCTGATCGTCAGCCAGCGTGCGGAATTCGATCTGCAATTCATCTATGCGTGGATGCTGGGTGGCATCTGGATCGAGCGATGGAGCCAGCTCGGGGTTATCTCTTTGATCGTGCTTGCTGGCACCGCCTTGGCTTTCACTCTGGCCAGGAGCCTCAATGCTCTTGCTTTGGGAGAGGAATTTGCTGCATACCTCGGTATCCACGTCGAACGCCAGAAGACCGCAGTTATCGTGGCGGGTGCCCTGCTCACGGCCGCAGCCGTTTCGGCCGGTGGCTTGATCGGATTTGTCGGGTTAATCGTACCTCATTTTCTCCGGCTGCTTTTTGGTCCTGACCACGTCCGCCTGCTTCCGCTCGCAGCGCTTGGGGGAGCAGCATTCCTGGTGGTGGCCGACCTGCTTTCCCGCATCATCATGCCTCCGAACGAGCTGCCCGTGGGCATCCTGACCGCTTTTGTGGGAGGACCGGCATTCTTGTTGCTTCTGCGACGCGGCAAGCGAGAGTACAGGTTTTAAGCATGTCTTTGATCCGCGTTTGTGACCTGGGATTCAGCTATCCAGATCGTCCGGTCCTCAACGGCATCTCTCTCAGTATTAATTCTCGAGAGCGCGTTGCCATCCTGGGGGCAAACGGCTCCGGGAAGACGACCTTCCTCAAGCTCCTGAGCGGGACGCTGGCTCCAACCACCGGCTCGATCCTGCTTGAAGAGACAAAGCTTCATTGCATGTCCCGCTCGAAACTGGCAAGCAGAATTGCCGTCGTCCCCCAGGAATTCGTCGTTCCCTTTGCATTCACTCTCCGGGAAGTCGTGGAGTTGGGACGCACACCTCACCTACGCCTGCTGCGCGGTCTTCGCACTAACGACCGGCACGCGGTTCAAGAAGCGATGCAGTTGACGGACACGGCAGAGATGGCGGATCGTGTGTTCAACGAGCTGAGTGGCGGCGAGCGCCAGCGCGCTATCCTGGCGATGGCGCTGGCTCAGGAGCCGGAAATTCTCCTCCTCGATGAACCAACGCAGCAACTCGACGTTATCCGGCAGGCAGAAATTCTAGATTGGGTTTGCGATCTCAACGGTCGTAAGAATCTGACGGTTGTGGCTGCCATGCACGATTTGAATCTGGCTGGCCGCTACTTCCCTCGCCTTGTGCTCCTGCATCAAGGAGCAGTTCTCGCGGATGGGACACCACAGGCTGTGTTGCGAGCCGACGTCGTCTCGGCCGCCTATGGCGGCCCTGTCGAAATCATAGACACATGGGGCGGACAAACTCCGATCGTCTTCCCCGCATCCCGTTTTCAAAACGGGATGAAAGGCCACTCGCCCTTACCAGGATATGTGGCCTACAAAAGGTGAGCGTTAAAACACGAAAGCATAAAAGAACCCAGCCTTGGCTCGCTTTTTTCCATTCATCCTAACTTGCAAGCCGGGTTAGGGGGAACAACAATGTTTCTCACGTCGTCCCAATGGTTACTCGCTTTCACTGCCGACTTGCTCTTTGGCGATCCACGCTGGCTGCCGCATCCCGTGCGGCTGTTTGGAGTTGTCATCACGGCGGTGGAGAAGGCTTGCCGGAAGTGCGCTAGCACCCCGAAGGCTTTGCGGATCGCAGGCGTGATCGCCGCCGCAGCCATCCCCTCCAGCGTGGGTCTGGGCGCATGGATCGTGCTGCGTTGGTGTCAGAAAGAGTCTGCCGCCACCGAATTTTTGATTCTGATTTATCTCGCTTATACGACGCTCTCAATGCGTGGGCTCGATTCTGCCGGAAGCGAGATTTTGTCGTATTTGGTGAACCACCAACTGGACCGCGCACGGTCCGCCTTGGCGATGATCGTGGGGCGCGATACGCGCGGTCTCGACGAGCGTGAAATCGTGCGGGCCGTTGTCGAAACCGTGGCGGAAAATACTTCGGACGGCATAATTGCTCCCATGTTCTACCTCGCGCTCGGAGGAGTGCCCGCTGCGTTGGCGTACAAAGCCATCAATACGCTGGACTCGATGATAGGACACCCCAGTGAGAAGTATCTTCATTTCGGATGGGCCGCCGCCCGCCTGGATGATCTTGTTAACTTTGTGC
>JASHTR010000320.1 GCA_030040455.1 Terriglobia bacterium
CTTCGCTTTGCTTCCAACTCAGCTTCGGGATTCCCATCAGCTTGTCGTTGTGGGGAAACTTGACAGCTTCTATCCCGCCCTTCAAAAGCTCTGCGAACAGTTATCGTTGCAGGACCGGGTGTTCTTCACAGGCCACGTGAGCGACGCAGAGTTGCACGCCCTCTACGCGGGGGCGAAGGCGTTTGTGCTCCCTTCACTCAACGAAGGCTTTGGGTTGCCTGTTCTCGAAGCGATGGCTTACGGGTTGCCGGTGATCGTTTCAAACACCAGTTCGCTCCCCGAAGTTGCCGGCGACGCCGGAGTTCTCGTCGATCCTCAGGCCCCGGCGAGCATTGCGCGCGGGATTCAGAACGTGTTGACGGATGACGCGCTCCGACGGACGCTCAGCGAGCGAAGCCGTGAGCGGGCCCGGCAGTTTTCCGCGCAGGAGTTTACAATGCGCCACCTGGAAGTCTACCGCGAAGCGTTGAGGGGGCGTTAGAATGCAACTCTGTTCACGTGACGCAATAACTATGCCCAATATTAAGTAAACGGGCGTTTGCGTCCGTCTTCTTCCACAAGGGTGCATTCAATTACCTTATTCTCCATACCCACACGACGTTAATGTGAGTCTGGCTAGTCATGGGTAGAATGGTTCCTAGATGATGGTATAATGATGGATTATGGCTCTGAATATCAAAAGCGTCGAGGCTGAAAAGCTGGCTCGGGAGTTGGCAAGGTTGACGGGCCAAACCATGACTGGCGCGATTACTGAGGCGGTTCAGAGGAGGCTGGAGCAGGTGAAAAGTGAGCGCGGATCCGGGCTTGCCGACCGCCTGGTAGGCATCGGCAAGGATTGTGCCGCGCGATTGAGGCAGCCTTTCAGGTCCATCGACCACGGCGAGCTGCTTTACAATGAGAAAGGGTTGCCACGGTGATTATCGACGCTTCCGCCCTCATTGCAATCCTACGGGACGAGCCCGAGGCGTTGGCGTGCGCGGGGGCGATTGCCGCCGCGCACATCCGTCGTATCTCAGCCGTGAATTACGTTGAAGCGGCAGCGGTTATCGACAGCAGCCACGATGCGGTCGCAAGCAGGCGGTTTGACGATCTCCTGCGCGCAGCGGGGGTCAGTGTTGAGTCAGTGACAGCCGAGCAAGCGCGGCTGGCTCGTGAAGCATACCGTGATTTTGGAAAGGGCAGTGGGCACCCTGCGGGCTTGGATTTGGGAGATTGTTTCGCCTATGCGTTGGCTAAGGCCACCGGCGAACCGATCCTATTCAAGGGCAGCGATTTCACCCACACGGATCTTACTCCCGCTCTCCAGCAGACCTGAGGGCCGTGAGGAGAAGAAGCATTTTTCGGAGATGGGATGGAAGCCACGGCCGTTCTTTTCGCATTCAGGATGAAAAATGCCCTCTGGAAGACCTCCCCTAATGCCTCAGAAGCTGTGGATGAATCGGCTGGCAAGCAAAAAGTCTCACGTGAAGGCGCAAAGCCGAAAAACAAGTTGAGAGTCAAAAGTTAAAGGACTTATCCTTATAAGCTTTCGACTCTCGACTTTGAATTTTCGACCTGTCTTGGCGTCTTTGCTTAAGGATGCTAATTTTCTCACATCTTTGGGGAGGATCAGGAACGCGCTTGCGTAGCGTGCTTCCGGACCATCCTAAATGCCTTGCGCCGGTCAACGGCCGGCCATTCCTTGAGCTGTTGCTCGTCCGCCTGAAATCATTTGGATTCGAACGAATAGTTTTTTATAACGCTGCGGCATTTCAATGGTCCTTGGCGCTTCGTCCCGAACGATCTCCTCGCTTTGCTCGGGGCAGGCTCCCACCGGCGATTTCCGGCGATGGAGACATTACGACGAGTTGGCGACCTGGACATCTACAGCTTTCGCGGCGTGGAGCATAGCGTGAACAGGGCTGTTTTTCTGGATCGGGACGGCGTCATTAACCGGAAGGCTCCGGAGGGCGAATACATTCTTCTGGAGAAAGACTTCGAGATTCTTCCCGATGCGCCGGCCGCAATTCGCTCGCTCAGTGAAGCCGGTTTTCTGGTGATTGTTGTCACCAACCAACGCTGTGTGGCCAGAGGGCTTCTGAGCGAAGCGGGCTTGCAAGCCTTGCACAAAACCATGCTGAAGCGGCTGCAAACCAGCGGGGCTGTTGTCAACGCGGTCTATTACTGCCCGCACGAGGCCGATAACCGTTGTGCTTGCCGGAAGCCGAAACCTGGAATGTTTCTCAAGGCGGCGAGCGACCATGCGATTGAACTCACTGCCTCCTGGATGATTGGGGATCATTGGAGCGACGTGGAGGCAGGGAATGCGGCTGGCTGCCGGTCTATCCTGCTGGCGGATGCGGCTCATCCGGTTCCGCCAACCCACGATCATTGCAAGGTGGCAGCCTCGCTTTCCAAGGCGGTAGAATACATACTGCAACACTTGGAATCAGCAAGGTAAACTGCCGCTGGGTCACCACGACGAAACTGTTAAGAATTTCGGACCTGTCATGCTGAGCCCGTTCGCTCCGCTTCGAACGGTCCTGAGCGCAGCGAAGGAGCTCAGGGTAAACTCTGCGAAGCATCCCGGTATTTGGTGCAAATAAAATGCTGCGATCCTTTACTTCGCTCATCACGATGACACGCACTCCTGATTAATTCGCACCTTTGAAGTGGATATGGGTTTTTTCGTAACCCCAGCCGGGCGCAGCAAGCAGCACCCCTACAAACGGCAGGTTAGCCTGACCGGGTTTGGATCGCGTGGACGAAACTAAGCAAAACGCAACTGGATCATTTGAGACGGACGAAGAAGGGCGATCTTCCTCGCCTGCGCCTTTCGCAAGCCTCCGAATAGCGATTGTCCACTACTGGCTGGTAAAGTGGCGGGGTGGAGAGCGGGTACTGGAAGCGCTGCTGGAAGTATTTCCCCAGGCCGACCTCTTCACGCTGGTTTTAGACCGGGCCTCGCTTCCTGCCTCGCTCCGATCGCGCAAAATCGTCACGTCGTTTCTTCAGAAAATTCCCGGCGCGGCGCGCCATTATCAGAAGTTCTTGCCGCTTTTTCCGATGGCCCTCGAACAGTTCCAGCTTGGCGACTACGATCTTGTCATCAGCTCTGAGTCGGGACCGGCCAAAGGCGTGCTGACCTCGCAGCATACGTGCCACATCTGCTACTGCCACTCGCCGATGCGCTACCTTTGGGACATGTATTCTCACTATCGGCTTGCGGCTCCGGGCGGGAGAATCGGCCGCGCCGTGTATTCTCTGGCCGCTCATTATGTTCGCCAATGGGATTATGCGGCCTCATCCCGAGTGGACTACTTTGCCTGCAGCTCGCTTAACGCGGCGGCGCGGATTAAAAAATACTACCGGCGCGATGCCCGGTTGATCTACCCGCCAGTCGATATTCGCTCTTTTTCCCTCTCGCCGAAACAGGACGAGTTTTACCTGGTCGTGAGCCCCCTGGTCACTTACAAGCGGGTGGATTTGGCCGTCGCTGCGTGCAACACCCTAAAGCGCCGCCTCATCATCATCGGGCAGGGAGAGCAGCTCCCAGCCTTGCAGAAGCACGCGGGCCCCACCATCACCTTCTTGGGTTTCCAGCCCGACGAAGTGGTCCGCGAATATTACAGCCGTTGCCGCGCCCTGCTGTTTCCCGGGGAAGAAGATATCGGACTGACGCCGATTGAGGCGCAGGCAAGCGGCCGGCCGGTGATTGCATACGGGCGAGGGGGAGTGCTTGAAACCGTTCAGGGATTCTTTGCCGGCGAAACACCCAATCCGGAGACTGCGACGGGCGTCTTCTTTGCGCCTCAGTCCGTGGAATCACTGATCGAGGCCATCCGCGTCTTTGAAGCAGTCGAGCCGCGTTTTTCTCCCGAATTCATCCATGCCCACGTCGCCCGCTTCGACACGTCACGTTTTAAGGCGGAAATGGGCGCTTTCACTGCCGGGAAACTGAAAGAGTTCCGAAATGTTTCCAGCGATTTGATTCAACGCGGAGCGGTCTGAGTGGCTGAGAAACTGGGAAACTGAAAAGGTGTGAAAAAATTAGCAACCTCTCACAAAGAAGCCA
>JASHTR010000321.1 GCA_030040455.1 Terriglobia bacterium
CCTGTCCGGAGACTGTGGAATATCCCGCCAGCGGAGGCGGCGATTCCGCTAGCCCGGCTGCAATCCCGCCTAGCAAAGTGATGCAGAGAATAACGGTCCCCAGGCGCATAAACTCCTCTCAATATGCGAACTGATTTATCAACACACTTCCTCAAGTTTACGTCTGCGGGAGCCTTGGAGTGCGGCCGCGTGCTGCCGCTTTGCACCGGCGAGCGGGCTCGCGGCGCTGAAGGAATATCCCGTGGCCAGCAAGCTGACCACGGGAAAAGTAGCGGCAAGCCGCTGCACTCCAAAAGGCGCGATCATAAGTAAAGGCATTTTCGACGTACCACACAGGCCCTATGCGACGGTTTCCAAGGAGGAATCGTACCACGTAACTCGTTCTCTCTGGGTCCTCATTCTTAATCTTTGGCCGCTGAAAATCGAAACGTAGGCGGACGGAAACTGGGGGGCTCGGACGAAACCGCCGCGGACTCAGATATCTCCTGGAAAGGACTCGAGGAATCTTCTGGAGGCGTTAGCGCCGGCCGACATCACCCGTTGGGCCAGTTTCGGGATTTCCTCTTGCGGCATTTCATCCACCGACCCCGTCAAGCCGATAGCGGCAACAACACATCTTGCCCCATTAAAAACCGGGGCCGCAATACCTCTCACTCCAACGATGTGTTCCTCGTCGTTGAAGGCGAAGCCACTGGACCGCACCTTTGCCAGGTGCATCTTCAAATTTGATGTCGAGCAGATGGTTTTTGAGGTATAGCACGCCAGAGACCGGTCGCGAAGCAGATTCTCAAGCTCGGGACCCCGCAGGTAGGCAAGATGAATTTTCCCCTGCGCGGTGCAGTGTACATCAATACGCCGGCCGGTCCAATTACCCCGATTGCCTGTAGATTCTTTTTGGGGCGGGTTTGCCTTTTCAAGGGTGACCGCTTGCGCGCCCCTGAGTACGGTGGCGACGGCGGTGAGGTCTGCTGTCCGGGCCAGTTTAAGCAAGCTTTCATGGAGAGCGTTGCGCAAGTCGTGCAATGCGCCCGACGCAGTGAAGAATTCGGGCACTCCCAGGCCGATGGCGTAGGTGTGGGCATCGGCATTGCGGTACAGAAATCCCCGCGCAAGGAGAGTTTGGATAAGATAGTGAGCGGAGCTTTTCGGAATTCCGAGGGTTCGGCAAATTTCAGAGAAAGTTAGCCCGTTGTCTGCGCAGGAGAGAAGTTGAATGACATCGACGGTGCGGTTGACTGCGGGCAGCCTTACATCGGCTTCTGTGAGCCCTCCGTCCATAAACTCTTCCTTCCGCTCAACAGATTACGGATATATACCACGTGTTATTCGAGGAGTCAATTATGTGAATTGCATGTGTGAATTGCCTGTGAATTGCCTGGAGAGTCCTGCATGCCCATGGTGAGAGGTCCCGATGGTCACGCACTCGGCCATCCTTCCTCCTTGCGCGGCCTCCGCCGCGCCAAACCTTATTTTTTCTTGATCCCCACGAAGTCTGTGAACGGACCCACCCGCTCGAGTTCCACCGCGAGTTTCCTACATTCCTCCTCGGGGTCGTCGCACGCCGCTTGAGAATTCGGAGAAGGGTTCGTTATCCGTGGTCCTATCGCGTTAGGGTCGTGCTCATGGATGTTTTCAGCGGCCCTCAGAATCGTTGAATTACCCCATCGCGATTCTTGGGTTGTGAGCCCCTCACTTTGCAAAACATAAAGAATATATTATTGTTATTTATCAAAACTTCAAGAGGGATATGCCCGTTGAGTCGAGGGAAAAAGGCGCGAAAGCGACAGACCACGCTGGCGGAAATCGCTTATAACGCTATAAAAGGTGGCATTTTACGGGCTGAAATTCAGGATGGAACCTTCCTGTCCGAAACGGCCATTCGCAAGCGATTCGGTATAGGTCATACGCCCTTTCGGGAAGCATGTAACCGCTTGCACCACGAACAATTACTACAGGTAGTGCCGCGGCGAGGATACTTCGTGCCAGAGGTCAGCCTTCGATCTGCTCAGGAGATCTTCGAGGCTCGGCTCCTCATCGAGGGGGCCATTGCCGAACTCGCTGTGCTGAAGGCGGAACCTGCTGAAATCGAGGAATTGCAACGCTTGGCTGATAAATGCTGGCCGATCAAACCGTCTGAGTTCGACCCTGATACATTGGTCAAGGGAAATACTGAATTTCACCTATGCCTGGCAAGGATGGCGAAGAATCGCGAGCTGCTCAGAATAGTTACCGGCATATTGGAGCGGACGGAGCGTCTCTCCTACCTCGAGGTCCGACATTCGCCGCCGCTGACGACGGATTTTCAGGTGCTTCATACGCCAATTGTGGAAGCGATTCGAAAACGAGACAAGGCGGCCGCCCGGCAAGCGATAAGGGATGACATCACGTTAGGAACCATTCAAATCTTTGGTGAGGATGCCCGCGGAATCAGGGGTAGAGGGCAAAAAATGTTTTCCCTTTAAGATAAGCGGGATCACCCTGCTCCCAATTCATCAGGAAAGTCACGGAACTCGATCAGGAGGTCATCTCCTCATGAACTCGTCTCTGTCGGCGTCTCTCATAGTCGGACGTCAGAAAGGTGCTCACCAACACCAGCGCTCCGCCCATGAGCTGAGGGGTCGTCAGGCGTTCGTGAACTGTAACAGCCGAGAGGATCACCCCAAACAACGGAAGCAAATAAATAGAGACTGAAATTTGGCTTACATCAATCTGCTTCAACACCCACATCCACATCACCATGGCAATGCCCCACGAAAGGCCTCCCAGCACCAGAATTGCCCCCCAGGCCCTCCAGGTGTACCCGAATAATCGGTAGAACGGATATCGTCCCCACACAAGCGACAGTACAGCGCAAGACGTGCAGGCGACAATGTAACCGTAAACCAAAACTTCGAGTTCGCTGAACTTGGCCAGCAAACCTTTGCTATAAGTGTTGTAGAACGCGCTGCCCATCCAGGCAATGAAAACAACTGTGTCTCCCGCGAGTAGCGCGTCGTTGAAAAAAGCTCCTCGCCAGGCCTTTCCGGACATCAGGACGACGCCGACAATCGCCATTCCAAAGCTCAACCAGCATAATTTCGTTATGCGTTCGCCCAGCATGATGACGGCCATCAGCGCCGTCAATACGGGAATAACAAGCGAAATAATGGCCGCATTCGATGCCGTCGAGTGGTCAATGCCCCATGAAAGAAATACCGACGGAGGAATGATGCCTACGGTACCTAGCAAGAGGAAATCCAGAAGAACTTTGCCTTCGCCATTTCTCGTGAAGATCGCTCTCCGACGTCTGCGATGTTCCATTATGAGGAGAGGGCCGAGGATGAGTATGCCGACGACGAAGGTCCAGAAATTGAGGTCGATGACGCCCATCTGCTCGCTGGCAATTTTATAAGCCGGAAACTGGGCAGCCCAGAGAAAATTGACCAACAGAAGCAGAATTAAGTTAATAAAACCAAATCGCCGGACCCGCTTCCACGGTCGCGGCACCTGTCCTAGACCTGAAATCTTCGTTCGTGTTTTTTCCATTTCACTTTTGACGTCCGTGATGCCGGCGGCTTATACGGCAAGCTTCGCCAATAATCCGCCGTCAACAACCAAAGTGGCTCCCGTGATATAACTAGCCTCCGGCGATGCGAGAAAATAGACCGCACGCGCGATATCCTCAGGCATCCCCACGCGGCCTAGGGGGATGGCTTTTGCCAAGGCCGCGACGACGCTTTCTGGCTGAGGACGTCCCCTGAGAGCAGCTTCCATCATTCCCGTGTGAATTGCTCCCGGACATATGGCATTCACCCGCACGCCTTCCGAGGCATAGTCAACGGCAATCCCGCGGGTAAGCGCGAGTAAGCCGGCCTTGGTTGCGGCGTAGATAGAGAGGTGAGGCTCGCAGGCAATACCCTGAACCGACGCAATGTTGACGATCGACCCCCGGCTTGAGCGCAGATGAGGCAAAGCATACTTACAACACACGAAGGCTCCGCGCAAGTTGGTATCCACTATCGCGCTCCAATCCTCGCATGTATAATCCTCGGCGCGCTTGTAACACTCGATCCCCGCGTTGTTGCACAAGATGTCCAGCTTGCCCCATTTCGCGACGGCGCCATCGATTGCCCGCCGCGAAGACGCTTCATCCCGGACGTCCGTTTCAATAAACAAGGCTGATTGACCGGCTCGCATGAGCTCATCGCAAAGCACCTTCCCGCGCTCTGTGTCTCGGTCAGCTATGACCACGGCATCGCCGCACGAGGCAAAAATCCTGACTGTGGCCCGGCCAATGCCGTAGGCCGCTCCTGTGACAAGTACGACTCTGTTTGATTGAGGCATATGACTCCTTCCCAGCGTCTCTCATTCGTCAATTGCGTCTCGATCCTGCCCGATTTTGATGACGGTCTCCTACCAGATTTCGGGAATTCCTCGAGCGGCAACATAAATCTTTCGGTTGGGAGTCCGACCTTCGACGATCATCTGATGGTTTTTTACCGTCACGTCACGGATAGGGCCGAAGTCACGCGGCGTGCGCGCCAGAAACGCCACGTAACGAATGGTCTTGCGCCCCCTGGCCGGTATCGAAACGTGAGTCGGAGTATCGAAGAGGCAGCCTGAGGCAAAAGCCTCCCGGCGCAAAACTGGAAAAGGCGTTGAGCCGAACTCCAGCCCTCGTGCTTGAGTCCTTCCGTTCCACGGCGGAGAGGCAATCGCTCGATTCTCTTCCCAGACAGTAACCCAGGGGAAATCACAGCGCCTAAAACAATAACCCATTGCAAGATTTAGCCGAGTGTTCATCGCGGCTATGAAACCGATTTGTCTTGCCGGGTCCACGCGCAGCGCCGAGACGAATCCAAAACCCTCCCTCTGGAAGAAACGGGCAAGATCGGTCTTCTTTCCCCTCCGTCCCGGAGCAAATGGCCACCGGAAAAAACGGCCAGGCGCAAGCAGCGATTTCCCTTCTTCATACCCGTGAACGTCTGTCTTTCCTTGAATAGCCGGAATGGTCACGTTCGCATGGCGGTGAGATGCAAAAGGAGAGCCCAGGGTTACGTGTTGCGTCCAGTGGAAGAAGTGGTCGTATTTCCTCTCGTTAATGACGGTTTCCTTGAAATACACCACCGATTCCCTTTCGCGGAGTTTGATTTCACGATGGAGCGTAAGGCAGGCCACCGGGAGCTTGGCGGAAAGAGATAGCGCCACTTCGTCACGAGTCATTTCAAAGTCAGTCTTACGCCACTTCGAACTCGGAGCTTCTCCATGCGTGGACAAGCCCTGTTTGGCCTCTTCTCGCGAGGGAGGGCCAAAATAATCCAAACAGATGTTGTGGCCAACCAGGCCGGACAAGAGTTTACCTTCAATGGCGGAGCCGTACTTCGAGGCGTGAATTGGCGCACGATACCGAAAAGGTTCGATTGTTTTCCAAGGCGGGATCCACAAGGGGTTGACATCAGGGAAGCCGCTCCCTTGAAGGAACTTAAGTTCCGCGATGTGGCCGCCACCGGTGAGAGTGACAATACGGATCAATCCATTTTGAAGAACATAAGCCTCTCTTCCCCTCCACGTTATCTTCGAGCAGGATATACGCCCTTCGGATCGCATTGCCACCCTCCTGAATTTCGGCTGACGTTCAGCTCGATTTCTGTAGAATACGCCGCGCGTCGGTTCACTGACGAGCCCCTCAGCCGCGACGAAACCAGCCCGAGCCTCTGTCCCTGCCTCCCTCGGCGGAAGGTTGGACCGCGCGGCGGACGAGGCGAGGTCGTCGCCGAAGGCCACGACGGTCAGAGATGGCCGGAGATGACATGCTTACCCAAGATGATCATCTTATATCACAAATCTATTTAAAAATATATTATTGAAATATTTATATTGACAAATAAATTGTCGGAGAGTTAGGGTAGTTCTATCGATGACTCCGCTTCGTGTTCCTTGTTCGTAATCGGAGCTGGTGAACAAAGATCGTCCAGAAACGGCGAGCAGCAAACAGGTAAGACCCGGAGGCAAGGAACGGGCCATGCAACCGAGGAGAAGCTGATGAAGATCACGGGGGTTAAATGTTCGGTGCTTGTGGTACCGGATTGCAATACGGACGCTTGTGATTCCTCTCAGGATACGATCGTCGTAGAAGTCTTCACCGACGAGGGAATCACGGGCATTGGAGAAGTCGATTCCAATCCCTGGGCGATCAAAGCCCACATCGAATCAGCGGGCTCACATATCATGAACCTCGGCCTGGTCAAGTTGCTTCAAGGGCAAGACCCTACACAACCTCAAGCCACTTGGGACCGCCTGTACACCTTTTCGGCCATGGCGGGCCGACGAGGCGCTGGCATTTGCGCGATTGGCGCTCTGGATATGGCCATTTGGGACATTTACGGCAAGGCAACTCAAAGGCCCGTTTGGGAGCTGCTAGGCGGGGCACGTCAAGAATCTATCACCCCGTACGCCAGCCTGATACCCGATGGGCGGACTCTTGACGGCCAGAGGGAGAACTTGCTGCGAAAGCTCAAGTGGGCTCAGGACGTTGGCTTTAAGGCAGCGAAGCTCGAAATCTGTGTCAAAGGTCCCTATTCACATAACCTGCTTCAGGAGGGTAACAACGCCATTGTCGAGCTGGTTGCAGCGTGCCGAGCTGCGGCTGGCCCGGAGATGACTCTCATGTTGGACGTGGCCTACTGCTGGGCGGACTGGAAAGAAGCACTCGGCGTGATTCGTCGTCTGGAAAAATATGACCTCTTCTTTGTTGAAACGCCGCTGTCATCCGACGATTTAGACGGTTACGCTCGCCTCTCGGAAGCCACGGGGGTACGCATCGCAGCGGGCGAGTGGCTACAAACCCGGTTTGAATTCGCCGATTTGATGGATCGCGGCCGGGTGGATGTGGTTCAACCCGACGTTGGGCGAGTGGGAGGGATTACAGAAGCCATGAGAGTGGTGCAGATGGCATTGGATCGCGGCAAGCTCGTGGTGCCGCACTGCTGGAAAACAGGCATCGGAATCGCAGCCACCGCACACGTTGCCACGGTCTCAGCCAATTGTCCTTATATTGAATTTCTTCCAGCTCCGGTTGCCTATTCTCAGCTTCGCCGGGAATTGGTGGTTGAGGAACTGGCCATCGACGGGGGAAAAATCGCCCTCCCGCAACGACCCGGGCTGGGGATTGAGCTCAATCGAAGCGCAATGGAAAGATTTTCGGCGGAAGCAGAAAAGTGGCAATTGGCCGCACAGGCGGTAAATGGCATTTGAGATAGGTGGAGGGTAATCCTGGAAATCATGCTCTAGGAATATCAAAGCGCCTTTTGAGACGCATTTTCATTAGGGTACCGCGCCCCGCATTTCACCGCGATGAGCGAGCGCGCGAAAGCACGTGAGATTGGAAAGGAGGTCGTTATGAAGGGCTTTGCAAGAAATTCCTTCAACCGTGGAAAGTCGCTACAGGCAGCGACCTTTGCGTTGGGTTTTCTGTTGTTGATTTCCCTTCCTGGAGCTTTTGGGCAAACGGGAGGCCAAGCGTCCCTATATGGCACAGTCAAGGATCCAACCGGAGCCGTGATTCCCGGCGCTCATATTACCGTCACAAATGTAGGCACAGGCGTTTCCCATATAACTGTCTCTAATAGCAATGGAAACTTTGTCTTCCCCGTTCTGCCGATCGGTCAGTATCGGTTGGATGTGCAACAGACGGGTTTTGCGCATTTCGAAGCCATCGGACTTACCGTCGTGGAGGCTCAGAACACACGGGCAAATGTCGTCCTGCAGGTAGGAACAGCCAAGCAGGCTGTCACCGTCAGTGCGGGCACACCGCTCGTGGATACGCAATCTCAGGGCCTGGAGGGCACTGTATATCGTGGAATGATAGATGAACTGCCGTTAATTGATCGTAATGTTACAACACTTGAAACGATCCAGGCAGGCACCAGTAGTCAAACGACCGGTTATGGGACTACCCTCACAACAAACGGAGTCCGGTCCGGCCACAACGAATATATGCTCGATGGTGTTGCGATTGACAATCCTCAATTTACCATCATTGAGACGGATCCTACTTATCCTAGTCCCGATGCGGTTCAGGAGTTCACGCTCATTACGAACGGATACGAAGCGCAGTATGGCCGGAACGAAGGTGCGCAGGTGATCGTTGCGACTCGCTCGGGGACGGATCAATTCCACGGTTTAGCGTACGACTACCTGCGGAACAACGCACTCGACGCTAATTCCTTATTTGCCAATGAGGAACACTCGGCCATTACGCCTTACAAAAGGAATATTTTCGGCGGAACGTTTGGCGGCCCCATTCGGAAGCACAAACTATTCTTCTTTTCGTCATACATGGGGACTCGTGCCGTCTCCACACCGAGCGCCGCTGTTCAGAACGTTGTGCCCACCCAGACGGAACGGGACGGGGATTTTTCCAGCCTCAGCCAACCAATAATTGATCCAACCACTGGCTTGCAGTTTCCTGGCAACATAATTCCGACCGCCCGGCTTTCCTCGATGGATCAGAAGCTTTTGAGTTTGGTCCCATTGCCCAATGGACCCGGCGGAGAACTTATCTATGCACCCGCCAGCACGGATAATGATAACCAATATGTGGACAAAATTGATTACATGCCAGAGGCGATAGACCACTTGTACGGTTCAATTTACATCGACAGGCCCAACGAGGTTACCAACGAGGGACTACCGGCGATTAACAACACTTTGGAGTTGCACCACACCGTGGGGGGCATTCACGAAATGCATGACTTCCGTGCAAATATGCTCAACGACTTCTCATTCGGAGGAATATATTATCAATACGAGGAAGTACCGGACGTGGCAGGGAATCCTTCAATGGCCACATTCGGTGCGACCTATGATATCCCACCCGGCATCGACGGGAAGACGATGCTGTTTACGCATATTATAGGAAATATGAGCATGATCGGCGGAGACCCGTCTCTGCGTAACGGTCAGCTCGTGCAGGCTGCGGACAACTTCTCATGGATAAAAGGGAATCATGACTTCCTCTTTGGGGGCATAGGAGTCAAGGAGAAGACCTGGACTCTTACGCAACTTCGCCGGGGCGGGGAGTACGAATTCAATGGCTATGCCACCGGCAACGCCATCGCCGACTATATGATAGGTCTGCCCTCGTACTTCGAGCAAGACGGTGGCATCTTTGCTGATCGTGACGGGCAGGATTATGCCGCGTATGCCCAGGATACATGGAGAGCAAGGCATAATCTGACGCTTAATTATGGGCTTAGATGGGCACCAACCTTTTATGAGGACCAGAAGGGCGAAGATAATTCAAACCTGATCATTGGGGAACAGTCGAATATCTTTCCTACTGCTCCGCGTGATTTGGTATATCAAGGCGACCCTGGTGTACCGGCTGACGGGGCTTACCACACACCATATTATGACGTCTTCGAGCCAAGAGTCGGGTTGGCATGGACTCCATTTGGGCATTTGAACTGGGTTCTGCGGAGCAGCTTTGCTGAGCTGCACGAACCCCCGGATGAATTTGTCGTTGATAATAACTTCTCTCCTCCATTTACGTACAACGCTGCTTACGATACACCCATCCCGGTCACGGATTCACCCAACGCAATGAATAACCCGTATGAGGCCAGAGGAGTTCCTGATCCGTTTCCGTTCACCCCCGTCTTGGTTAACGCTCCTTTATCCCAGCGGGAGGCTCTGAATTTTACTTCGTTAGAGCCGCTGTCCTTGGGAGACTTCATCGACCCAAGCGCAAAGGTTCCGGTAAGCTTGCAGTGGAACTTTGCAATTCAACACCAGGTAGCGAAGAATGACGGTATCGAAGTCGCGTATGTTGGCGATCGCAGCTATCGTGAGTTGTACGATACCGATCCTGCCCTCGCAATATATATACCAGGCATGTGCAACGGGTCGCCTTGCTCTACCGAGGAAAACATTCAGTCACGCCGACTCCTAGGGCCGGCTTTTACACAAAGTTACCTGATGGTTCCGACAGGCTATAGTGACTATAATGCCTTGGAGATTACCTATCTGCACCGAATAAATTACGGCCTGAGTGTGAACGCGAACTACACTTGGGCAAAGGCCATGGATGATGGCCAGGACGCCAATGAGGATATTTATCAAATACACGACCCATTCAACCTTCGTGATAGTTGGGGTCCCGCCGGGTATGACCAGGCTAATATAGCCAATATATCCTATGTTTGGCGCTTGCCGTGGTTAGCTTCTGGCCACGGTGTATGGGGGGATCTAGCAAGAGGCTGGACCACATCAGGCATCGCCAGCGCTTACACGGGCTTCCCTCAAACGGTCCTCAGTGGAGTAGATAACTCGCTGAGTGGCGAGGGCTATGATTATGCTGACGTGGTACCCGAAATCGGTTGGCGTTTGTCTGGAGGGCGAAGCCGCGCTCAAGAAATACAGCAATGGTTCAATCCGAAAGCTTTCACCGTCAATGCCATTGGAACCTGGGGGAACTCTGCTCCGGGCACCGTATGGGGTCCAGGAGGCTTTACCTGGGACATGTCATTCTTTAGAGACTTCCATATTGGGGAGCACATCGTGCTGCAATACCGCCTTGACGGTTCAAACATGTTGAATCACCCGGTACTGACTAATTTGAGCACCACTTATACTGCCTCAAATTTTGGGGCCGCTACGGCCACCGGCAACCCTCGACTTTTACAGATGGCGCTCCGGCTTCTCTTTTAGGGTTCGGTTCCCGGCTACTTTAAGGCGGACAACAAGGGAGGAAGGCAGATGTTATCGAAGGTCAGAAGGGATAAGTATTCCCCGGGATGAAGCCTCAGATTTCGTTACGTTTTCCCAAGTTGGAAGGGTTTGTTCTGCTTTTCATGTGCCGGCGGTCCTTCTTTGCCTTGGAGTGGCCGCACCTTGTGGGCGAGGTATTGCATCAGCTCGGCAGAATGGTGTTTTATGACGGTTGGCCATATGAGCGATCGCCGAATTAATCGATCTGCCCGGTCACTGGGCATTGCCTTGTTCCTGCTGCTGGCTGCCTGGCTCACCGGTCTTCCTGCCTGGGCATTCAACGCTTCCAGGCGGGCTCAATGGGGAAAGAAGATCGGTCCTCTTAGTGTTGATCGTGGATTCGGCGAGGTCACAATTTCACCTAACGGCCGGTACGTCGCGTGGACGATTGGTTCCGACATTGATGTGAAGGATTTGGCGATAGGCTCGCAGCCGGCGCGCAAAGTAGCCAGCGGCACAGAGATGGCCTGGTCTCCGGATAGCCACCGGCTGGCTTTTCTCTCGCATTCTGAAGGTAAAGAGCAGCGCCAGCTCGATGTCGTGAATTTCACTGGTGGGGCAGCCGAGCGCTTGACAAACCTCAGAGGGGCGCTGGCTGATCCGCAATGGTCCCCCGATGGCCGGACCGTCGCCTTTCTTTTCGTAAGCAACCCTCCTCGCCCGCCTGGGCCTGGCTCGCCAATACCTGCTCCGCTTGGGGTTGTTGGGGAGAAGCCACCCTTCGAACAACGCCTCGCCCTCGTTGACCTGGCCTCTCGACACGTGCGCATGGCTTCCCCTCCCAACCTCTATATTTATGAGTACGGCTGGTCGCCAAATGGCAAGGAAGTTGTTGCGACGGCGGCGCAAGGGAGAGGTGATAATAACTGGTACGTGGCACAGCTTTACATCATGAACGTGGAATCCGGCAATGCAGAAGCCATCCTGAAACCTAACTTACAGATGCAGATCACAGCTCCGCGCTGGTCACCCGATGGAAAGCAGATCGCCTTCATCGGCGGCCTTATGAGTGGCAATCTTGGCGGCAATTCCGGCGACGTTTATGTAATCCCGGCTCGAGGCGGTGTCGCTTGCGATCTTACCCCACATATGAAAGCATCCGCACACGGGCCAGGCGGACTTGTATGGCTTTCTCCAAATCGACTTCTTATTCGCGAGCTTGTGGATGGCCAAATCGGACTGGCCGAAATCAACCTACAAGGTAAGATAAAACAACTTTGGACAGGCAACGAGTTTTCTCCGGAAGGCGGCTCGATGGCGGAGATCTCTATGGCCAGGGACGGGAGAACCTCAGCCGTGGTACTGGAATCCCTCGACCGCGCTCCGGAGGTCTGGGTGGGAAGGATCGACGCTTGGAAGCAGATTACGCACGTCAACATAGATGTTCACGCGAGGGACAAAAGAGTTGAAAGTCTCCACTGGAGGAACGGTAACTGGGAGATTCAGGGCTGGCTGACCTATCCGCGCAACTACGATCCGCAGCGGCGCTACCCAATGATAGTTGAGGTCCATGGCGGTCCATCCGGCATGATTACGGCGGCCTGTGGGCTGGACTTTGCCACTCACGGCTATTTTGTCCTATGCCCGAATTTTCGTGGAAGCGCCGGCTTTGGCGAGGCGTTTCAACGGGCCGACGTCCGGGACTTTGGTTATGGCGATCTGGGTGACATTTTGACGGGTGTCCATAAGATCGAGGAAACCTTGCCCGTTGACAAGGACCGGATCGGCATTACGGGGCAGAGCTATGGCGGGTACATGACGATGTGGGCAGTAACGCAAACACATCTGTTTCGTGCCGCTGTCGCAAACGCTGGAATTGCTGACTGGCGGAGTTATGTTGCGCAGGCCGAAATACCGCGATGGGTGATTCCTTATTTCGGTGCGTTGATTTACGACGCACCGGCCATCTATGCAAAAAGCTCACCGATTAATTTCATCAAGAACGTCAAGACCCCCACGCTGATTGTTGTCGGGGCCGGTGATGGCGAGTGTCCCGCACCTCAATCAAAAGAGTTCTGGTATGCGTTGAAGAGCTTGGGGGTAAAAACCGAACTCGTCATTTATCCCGGAGAAGGCCACGAATTTAGGAAGCCAGCCGATATTCGCGACGTTCAGCGCCGAAGCCTAGAATGGTTCAATCAATATCTGGAGTGAGCTTCACTGGAGGCTCCCGTCAGCCCCGTGCAGATGACAACTGTTAACGATGGTCGCGACACGCGTCTTCAGAACGACGAATACCTTGTTGAGAAGTCAAACGTATAATTTCAACAATCTCCAGCCGGCGCATCGGAAGGCCTCCCGGCGAACAGCAGGGGTGAGAGGCGGAGGAAGTGAAACCATTTATGGGGCATGACTTAGGACGCCAGATTTAGCTCCCTGCTGAATTACGGATATACCCCCAAGACTCACAAATCGGCAAGAAGTTTCCGTCTTATTCATTCACCTTCGTCGCCGCCGTTAACTTGCAATCCTATTCGGCGCCAACGAAGCCCATTGAAAACGACTCCTTGCCGACCCGCGAAATGGAAAAGGCTGTAGTGACGAAGACGTCGTTATTCCATGCCACAGAGCAGATAAGAAGCGAGGTGAAACAGTGAGGGAACTGGGCCGGAGGAACTTTCTAAAAGACATGCTTTACACGGGTGCTGCGGCATACGGGCTCAGCCCGATAACTCTGCTCCTGGCTGCCCCGGAACGCGCAGAATCGATAGAAATAAGCGGCGAGCCCGTCTGTCCGAAGTCATCGCGGCCGGCCAGATCACTTTGGGCCGTTCGCCTCAATCAATTGGATACCGTTAGTTTCGACCAGCCTTTTCAGAATCGGCCTGAAGAAGCACTGCCCTTGGCGTGTCTCCAGGGATTGGTCAACAGGAAGCAACCGCAGATTTTCCTGGTCTTCGACCGGTTCGACGAAACGTGGCTGAACTGGTTATGCGAGCGTGGCGATGTTGACGAAATCCGATGGGCGAATCCCGAGGAGCTTTATGAGCGGTTCCTGCCGGCGGGAACGGGTGTGGTCATAACGGATCCCAATCTACCAGGAAGCATCAACGTGGCAACAATGCTTGCAGCGATCCATGGCTGGTTACCCGTAACGCCACGTTTAATGACGGCGTTCAACTTGCGAACTTCCATTGACCTGCGAGGGCGGTGGAAGAAAAATATTGACGCCTATCGCTGGTTTTACTCGAACTACGGGTCGCAATTGTCCAATAGGGCTTGTGCGTATCTGGACCCAGCGGTGCACGAACTGCGCGATTACTTCGTCGAATTCAAGGTGCCTCTTATTTGGGTTTCAGGTCCGGACGATACCAAGCGAAGCCTTACCGCATCCCCGGCCGAAGAGGAAGAGTTTGCGCGCGATCTTTTCCTGAAATTACCTCCCAACATTCCTTGTCTCGGCTGGATGGACCACGGCCAATGCGGCGAATACGGTATCGGCGAGGACCCGGGAGTGACCCTTCTCAGTCAATATGCCAAATTTGAAGTTTGCTCGGGCTGGGACGGTTGGGGGCGCCCGGTGAGCAATTTGTCTGTACATTCCGGAACTTCCGCCACCTTTAGCCAGAGGGTCTACCCGCCACCCCCGCTCGAGAAGAAAGTCTATTTCACTTTTACGCGCACGGATGGCGACGGGCCGAACTTCTGGCGTCACGTATATCGGGACCTCTGGGACCAGCCTGCGCACGGGACGGTGCCGATCGGATGGCAATTGGGCCCTACGGCACACGATCTGATCCCGGACATCCTTGACTATTTTTATCGCCACGCGACTCAGAACGATGTCTTCATCAACTCGCTCACGGGGATTGACTATATCCACGAAAATCACTACGCCGAAAAACTGCTCCCATCCGACCGCGAGTCCGTATGGAACCAATACATCGAGATTTCAAGTCGTTATTTTCGGCTTTTGGATCTCTCACTCCTGACGACCTTTCAGGAGATGCGCCCCGAGCTGCTCGATCGCTTTACCAGATTGCCTCGGCTGCAGGGCATCTTTGCAAATTACAATCGGTCGGAGCAGACAACCATTGGGGACGAAACCTTTGAGGTGAATGGCATTCCGGTCTTTCGAACCGTCGTGAAGGACGAAATGATCCTGGCAACACGAGCCGGTTGTGAGCACGCCGTTCAATCAGTCGTTCGAGATGTTCAGCGATTCACTCCTCGTCGACAGCCTGCTTTCCTGGAGGTGTCGCTTAACAACTGGGCGGTTGATCTGAGCGTTTTGACGGAGATCCCAAGAGTGCTGGGGCCGGATTATGTCCTGGTACGCCCCGATCAGCTTCCCCCGCTCTATAAGCAATGGAAGAGCTCGACTTAACTGCGGGGTCCTAGTGTGGTGCGTCCAACACTTCTCTTTACGTATGCGGGAGCCTTGATGGAGTGCGGCAGCGTGCTGCCGCTTTGCGCCGGCGAGCGGGCTCGCGGCGCTGAAGGAATATCCCGTGGCCAGCAAGCTGGCCACGGGAAAAGTGGCGGCAAGCCGCCGCACTCCAAAGGGCGCGATCATAAGTAAAGGCACTTTCGACGCACCACACCAGGAATCACGGCAAAGGAGGTTTTCGTGAATCGCAGAAACTTTTTTCGAAATTCTCTCGCTGCCGCCGGATCCGCAGCTCTTCTTCAAGATGTTTCCGCAAGGCCTGATGCGCCTGCGGAAAATGCGGCTGGGGACATGGGGCCTAATGTAATCTGGATTCTGGGCGACCAGTTTCGTTCTTTCGCGATCAGTAGCAACGGAGATCCCAATGTCCATACGCCCAACTTGGATGTCCTCTCGCGCACGGGAGTTAACTTCGATCATGCCGTTTCCTGTTTTCCTCTCTGTTCGCCCTTCCGCGGCTCGATGCTGACCGGCCGCTATCCCCATCATTGTGTCCCCGGCCATGAATACCCTCTGCCGCCGGGCCAGCCGACGATCACGATTCCATTTCACGAGGCTGGCTACCAAACGGCCTATTTCGGGAAATGGCACCTGGACGGATTTCGCGAAAGCAAAGGGCAGCGCGCCGCCATGAACATTGTTCCTCCCGATCGGCGCGGCGGATTCGACGTCTGGATCGGATACGAAGACAATGACAGCCAGTGGGATTGTTGGGTCCATGGCGGCTCCGGCAAGGAAGCGTTCCACTATCGGCTTCCGGGATATGAAACGGATGAACTCACCAATCTGTTCATCAAATACTTAAAAGAACGTGGTGAGGAGGTAAAAGCGGGCAAAGTGCGGCCCTTCTTTGCCGTGCTTTCTGTGGAGCCTCCACACGACCCTCATCTTGCCCCGGCGGAATTCATGAGCCATTACAACGGCGGGCAGCTTCAGCTCCGGCCCAACGTTCCTGATGTCGAATGGCTCCAGAGGAAGACGCGCCGCGAGCTGGCTGGTTATTACGCCCAAATTGAAAATCTGGATTGGAATATCGGACGGGTTCGGAAGACTCTTCATGATTACGGCCTGGAGTTTAATACCTATTTCCTCATTTTCGCCGACCACGGTGACATGATGGGCTCGCACGGACATTTTTTAAAGGCCAGCCCGTTCGAGGAATCCATCCGCATTCCGATGATTGTGAGCGGCGGCGTTCCCTACTATTATCCCAACCGCAGCGGACGTCCAGCGATTCCTTTCAACAGCGTGGATATCGCGCCGACTACCTTGGGACTCTGCGGTATCCGCAAGCCCTCCTGGATGGAAGGCACTGACTATTCGCATTACCGCCTCGCTAACCGGCCTGAAGAAAGCGAGCCGGACTCCGCCTACCTGGAACAGGTTGTTCCCCCCGGCTTCTTCGGCCCCCTCCATCCCATGAGCACGCTCGTCAAAAGAGTCGAAAAGGCTGAGTCTGCAATCTTTGCGGGTTTTCCCAATATCCCGTGGCGTGGTCTCGTCACCCGAGATGGCTGGAAATATTGCTGTCTGCCGAATACTTCCTGGCTGATGTTCAACCTCAATGAGGATCCTTACGAGCAGATAAATTGGGCACACTATAACGAATATCGCCTGGAGCGTCGAAAGCTGATTGACCGGCTGAAGCAATGGATCAGCGACACGGGCGACACGTTTGAGGTGCCGGAAAACTAAAGTACGGAGGGAGGCAACCCAATTTGTGACGCACTCCACGTTTTGGGAACCGCGAAGAGTTCATGCAAGGCCTTGGAAGCAACAAACTTCTGCTCGAATGGGTGGGTTTTGTAGGCCTCGTCCAACAGCTCATTCATGATCTGCCGCTCCGCTTAACGAGTGCCTGCAATGTTCGAGCAGGTTCTTTTGAAAAGGGAGAATCTCAACTTCTGGCTTAGGTCGTGAACGGCAGTCCTTGGGCAAACCAAGGTGCCGCAATGCCGCTGGAAAATGTTAAAACTTGCATCGCGGTCTCTGTAACCGCCCGACGCCATAATTATGCCCTTGTCCATGCGAATGACTCTGCTCCTCGCGCTCCATCTGTAGCATGGCTTGGCTTCGGTCCGGGACGGGAAGCTGATGTCCTGTTTCGAGGGCAGCCCTCTTTGAAACGTTACGGCTTGTCTCTTCGCCCAATTTGCGGGCGTCATTCGTGTAAATCTGCACGTCGTAGCGCCCACGCGAAATAGACATGTAAGCCAATCGGGAATTGACAAGCCGCTCGCGGATCTGGCCGGTGTCCACGTGAACCAGCACCCGATCCGCCGTCACGCCCTGGCTGCTGTGGCTCGTGACCGCGTAGCCGGAATCAAGGTGCGGATGCTTTCGAAATAGACAGCTTTACCGTTGGGGGACGCAGAGAAGCCTGTCCTGCAGGCTGGCTTCGGGGGGCCCAGTCAACCTACTAAGCGGAGCAAGCCTAGCCCGCCTCCGAGATTGCCTCGAAGGTCCACAATGAGCCAGTCGCATCCGCTCAGGCCTGCGAACGCCTTTGTCCATCCCATTTTTCTGATTTGACATTCGCCCATTAACGTTGAGGTGTTTCGTGGGTTTGTCAGCCAAAAGCCGCAGCCTTCAAGTACAAGACTGTGCTACTTGCCTTGCATTCTCTGTTTTAACTCTCCAGGAATTCTTCGAGGGCTTCTCTCTTGGGCTCCAGACCGAGGCCGGGTTCCTCGGTCAGC
>JASHTR010000322.1 GCA_030040455.1 Terriglobia bacterium
GCCCGACCCCTTCATAATCTTCCCGGTTGCCCAGCCTGCAATCAAACCCACAATGATCCACCACAATAGAGTCATAAGGCTCCTTTCCAAACGCGACACGTGAAGTTTGCTGCCGTTGAACGAGAATAACCTTAGGTCATCCTACACCAGCCGCAGGTCGCGCACAACTCAACGCAAAGCCGCCCGATTGAGGGAAAATAGCAGCAGCGGACTCTTGAGCCATGCTCCATCGTTTTCTTCAAGTTAGCGGATTTCTTCTTGCGGGTGGCAAGAGCCGTCGCATGGGCCAGCCGAAGCAGGAGCTCAGCCTTGGCGGGGAGACCATGCTCTCGCGGCAGCTTCGGCTTCTTCACTCGGTGACGCCAAGGGTTGCAATTCTTGCCCCACCCGAGAGCGTCCGGGCTGGCAACATGCCAGTCTATCGCGACGTGTGGCCCGATCACGGTCCCTTAGGCGGCATTTACACCGGCCTGACGCACACGCGGACGGAGTACAATCTTTTTCTAGGGTGCGATCTGCCTTTTATGAGCGTGGAATTCCTTCGGTATCTTTGTTGGTGCGCGCTTCAAAGCCCGGCCGATATCATCCTTCCCGAATCTCAGGACCATCGGGTGCAGCCACTTTGCGCGGTCTATCGCCGAGGCTCAAGGAAGGCAATCCGGGCAAATCTTCTGCTCGGAAAAAACAAGGTCACAAGCTTCTTGCCTCGCGTTCGAACGCAGGTGGTTCGGGTTAGAGAGGACTCCGGATTTTCCGGAAGGATTTTCACAAATATGAATACCCCGGCGGACTACGAGGCAGCCAGGAAAGCCCTGACTCTCAAGCTCCCTTCGTATGGGCGGGAAATACGATGACGACCGAGAACGGCAGCTACATCCGATTCGAGCGCGTCTGGAAGTCGTTCGGCGATCAACTCGTTCTTCAGGATGTAAACTTCGACGTGCGGGCCGGCGAAACCGTTGCCGTTCTGGGCCGGAGCGGCGTGGGCAAGAGCGTCACCTTGAAACACATTCTGGGCTTTCTCAAGCCTGACGAGGGAAAAGTCGAGGTAGCCGGCCGCAACGTGGCACAAATGACAGAGGCCGAGCTTACCGAGATGCGCCGGCATGTAACCATGGTTTTTCAGTCCGGAGCACTCTTTGATTCGCTGACGGCCGGCGAAAATGTGGCCTATCCACTGCGCGAGCGTGCGCTGCGTGAAGCCGCGTTCGGAGGAGAGGATGCCATCGAGGCGCAGGTCGATCAATTGCTCAGCCTGGTCGATCTCTCCGAAGCGCGGGATCTGATGCCCTCGGACCTCAGCACCGGAATGAAGCGGGCGGTGGCCATCGCCCGCGCTCTCGCCGCGCATCCTGAGGCCATCCTGTATGACGAGCCCACCACAATGGTCGATCCCTTGATGGCGCAAACGGTGGGCGACTTAATTCTGAAACTCAAGCGGCAAAGGGGATTGACTTCCATTGTGGTGACCCACGACATGAGGCTGGCTCGGAAGCTTGCTGACCGCGTCGTTTTTCTGATCGAAGGCCGGGTGGCCTTCTTCGGGCCGACCCGGGAGATGAAGGATTCGCCGGAGCCTGTGATCCAGGATTTCATCGAGCTCGATGAGATCTCTTTGCTTCATTCCCCGGGACCGAGCCCGAATAACCTCAACAACCCGTAGCGGAGCAGAGCCGCAATCGAGGGAAACTGTCATTCTTCGCTCGCTCGGAATGACGCCTCGGCGCCAAAGCGCAGGCTTCCCTTCTTTGGAAACTCTGATTGTCTGTCCATCCCTGCCGAAAGGGCGCCGACTGCGGAAAGTACGAAGTGGGCGCTATCTCGCTCATTAATTACCCCTCAAAAAGCGAGGCCACAAACTCGCGCGGGCTGAACGGCAGCAGGTCATCCACGTTTTCTCCGATTCCGACGAATAGGATCGGCAGCCTCAGTTCGCGCGCAATTGCCACGACCACGCCGCCCTTGGCCGTGCCGTCGAGCTTGGTAAGGATGATACCCGTCGCCCCGGCGCGCTCGGTGAACTGCCTTGCCTGGGCGAGTCCGTTCTGACCGGTGGTCGCGTCAATCACCAGCAGCACCTGGTGGGGCGCGCCCGGCACCTCGCGCGCCGAGATGCGGCACATCTTTTCAAGCTCCGCCATAAGGTTATACTTGGTGTGCAGGCGGCCGGCAGTGTCGACGATCACCACATCGTCTTTTCGCTTCTTCGCCGCAGCCAAAGCGTCATAAATAACCGCTGAAGGGTCCGCGCCCGGCTTCTGCTTGACCATTTCAATCTTGAGGCGCCCTGCCCAGACCTCAAGCTGCTCGATGGCCGCCGCTCGAAACGTATCCGCCGCGCACAGGAGCGGGCGACGACTTTGCTGGAGGTAATAGTTGGCCAGCTTAGCGATCGTGGTCGTCTTTCCTACGCCGTTGACCCCAACCACGAAGATAACCTCCGGCTGCCCGGCGGGAGGCTGCCGGGGCTGAGGTTTCCGTGTTTGAGACGAATTCTCAAGAACGGCCAGAAGCTCCCGCTCTACCGCGCCGCGTAACTCGCGCGCTTCAACGAGCTGACGACGGTCCATCCCGGCGCGCAAGCGCGTCAGAACGTCTTCGGCGGTTCGCACGCCCAGGTCGGCGGTAATCAGTGTCGCCTCGAGCTCGTTCATCACCGTGGGATCGATTTTTTCCTTGCCCTCAACAATCCCCTCGATCCGCCCCACAAGCTGAGCCTTTGTGGAAGCGACCGCATTTTTCAAGCGGTCAAACAGGCCGGATTTCTTTTCTTCAGGGCCAAACAAACTCTGAGCCATAGCTTGATTCTATCCTGAACCCTGACGAACCCGGAAGAACCTCCGCGACAACCAAGGAGCCCCCTTTAATATCTGTTATAGTAGAATCATAAGAAGGCTTTCTCTAATTCCTATGAGGGAGGTTGATTGCACTATGTATCCGGAAGAAATGGTTCAGCCGATGCGCGCCGAGCTTGCCGAAATGGGTTTCCTGGAGTTGCGGACCCCTGAAGAAGTGGATGCGGCGCTGAAGAATGCCAAAGGAACGACGCTGGTTTTCGTCAATTCGATCTGCGGTTGTGCGGCAGGAAAAGCGCGTCCCGCAGCCGCACTGGCCCTGAAGCATTCCACCCGGCCGGATCGCATAACCACGGTCTTTGCGGGACAGGATGGCGAGGCGACGGCGAAAGCTCGCAGCTATTTCTCAGAGTATCCACCTTCTTCCCCTTCCATTGCTTTACTTCGGGATGGCAAGGCCGTCTTTATGCTGGAGCGCTATCAGATTGAAGGCCGCATGGCTGAAGAAATTGCTGCTGACTTGACCCAGGCCTTTGACCGCTTCTGCGTCCCGCTCGGGGCCAGCGCGACCCGATAAGGCACCTGAACATGCTGTCTGAATTTCCCGCTGTCTGGACTTCCACTCCGATCCGCGTGCGCTATGCCGAAACCGACCAGATGGGGGTTGTGTATCATGCCCATTACTTCGTCTGGTTTGAAATGGGACGGACGGATTTCTGCCGTCAGCACGGTTTCGCTTATCGGGATATGGAAGGAGACGACGGGCTCTACATCATGGTGGCCGAGGCGCGATGTCGCTACAAAGCGCCAGCCCGTTACGATGACGAGGTTGAAGTACGCACGCGCCTTTTGGACGTGCGCAAGCGAGTGCTGGTGTTCGGCTACGAGATTTATCGGCAACCGGAGCTCGATCTCCTGGCCGAGGGTGAAACCGTACACGTCGTGACGGACCGCGAGGGCCACCCGCGCGCCCTGCCAGAAAAATATCGCGACCTGTTTTTGGCCGGCGTGAGGAAATAGAAGACCGGTCATCTGCATGCCCCCCATTTCCGCAACCATCATCACCCACAATGAAGCCGCGAACATCGCCAGGGCCATCGGCTCTCTGGCCTGCGCGGATGAGATCATCGTGGTGGATGCGGAGTCCGCCGACACAACGCAAGAAATCGCTGTTGGACTTGGAGCGCGAGTTCTGGTTCATGCCTGGGAAGGCTTCACCGCGCAGAAAAATTTTGCCGCCCTCCACGCGCGTTATGACTGGATTCTGAGCCTTGACGCCGATGAGGAGCTGGATGCCCAGGCGCAGGCGGCAGTCGGAAAATGGAAAATCGCTCAGCCTGCTGCCGCCGGATACCGGTTTTCCCGACGCGCTCGCTATCTGGGCCGGTGGATTCGTCACTCCGGATGGTATCCGGATTTAAAGACGCGCCTTTACGACCGTCGGCGCGGAAGCTGGCGAGGAGACTTCGTGCATGAATCCCTGAAAGTCGACGGAAACGTGGAGACGTTGCCGGGAGAAATCCTGCACTACACGTGTAATTCGCTGGTGGAACATCGCCAACGCATTGAATTCTATACCGACCTTGCTGCCGACGAACTGCTGGCCCAGGGAGCGCGCCCCGGCTGGGTGCGCCGCGCGTTTTCCCCCTATTGGACTTTTATTCAGTCCTATTTACTCCGGCTCGGTTTCCTGGACGGTCGGCAAGGCTTCTGGATCGCCTGGATGGCCGCGCGCTACGTCGCGCGAAAATACGAGAAATGGTCTCGGCAGGCTGGCGCGCGCAACCCGGACGCAGATGGCAAGATATAACAGACCTGCATTGTGGGGTCGTAAATTCCCCTTTTTTTAGCAAGGGTTTTGGACCTTGTCATTCCGAGCGTAGCGAAGAATCACGGCATTTTGCTTCCCTTTACAAATGCAGTGATTCTTCATTCGTTGTACTCGCTCAGAATGGCATTGCGTTTGGTTGCGGCTCTGCCACGCGGCGCTGCAAACGCGCGAAACCCGCCATGCAAATTGCCCACATCGACACCGGAAAGGACTTGCGCGGCGGTCAGTGGCAGCTCCTGACGTTGGCCCGGGGGCTGCGCGAGCGGGGCCACGAGCAGGTGATTGTTTGCCAACGCCACAGCGAGCTCGAGCGACGCGCCAGCATCGAGGGATTTCGAACTCAGGGGATGGCCTTGAGCGGCATGGCGAGGCTGGGCACCATCCGGCGATTGCGAGACGTGCTGCACCGAGAGGAAGTCCGCGTGATCCACGCTCACGATGGGCGCGGTCAAACCGTTGCGTGGCTTGCCTCGTGCGGCCTTAACATCTGCCGGGTGGCCAGCCGCCGGGTTACCTTTTTACCCCGCAGCCTCTTGCTCCACCGGCTGAAGTACGACCGCACCTGCCACGGCGTGATTGCCGTTTCCGTCTACGTGCGCAATCTGCTGATCAAATCCGGAATCCCAGCCTTGAAGATCGCCGTAATTCCCGATGGCATCGACTTTCCGGAGAAGCTGCCGAACCCCTCCGAAAAACTTCTGCTTCGCCGCAGTTGGCAGTTCAGCAGCGAGGATTTTGTGATAGGACATGCGGGGGCTTTCACGGCAGAGAAAGGCCAGGAGACCGCGATCCAGGCTTTCCAGCTTCTTAAGCTGCCCCATTCACGCCTTCTGCTTGCAGGGGATGGCCCAACGCGAACGCAGCTTGAGAATCGATACGCGGCTGACGGCCGGATCCGCTTTTTGGGTCATCTCGCCGACATTTCGCCTTTCATAGATACGTTGGACCTTTTTGTCATGCCTTCTCGCTCTGAAGGCCTGGGTTCTTCAGCTCTGGTTGCCTTGTCGCGCGGAGTACCGGTGATTGCCACCCGCACGGGTGGACTTCCTGAAATTATTGAAGAAGGGGTAAATGGCTGGCTGGTGTACCCTTCGTCCCCCCGCGATCTTGCTGAGGCAATCCGTCACGCGGCTTCGGGCCTCGCTCGCTTAAGGGAAATGGGAGAACGGGCACGCGACAAGGCGCGGCAGTTTACTGGTGATATAATGACAGAGCGTACAGTAGACTTCTACCAGGAGTTGATGAAACGTTTTCATCTCCAATGATGCCTTTTCCAGCCGGTATTTCTTATGGCTTTGCGGTCTTATTCGGTCTCATTTGTGGCAGCTTTCTGAACGTCTGCATTACCCGCCTTCCTCGTCATCAGTCCGTGGTTCGACCGCGCTCCTGCTGTCCCGATTGCCGGTCGTTGATCCGATGGTATGACAATATTCCTGTTCTAAGCTATCTTCTGCTCCGTGGGCGGTGCAGGAACTGCCGCAGGCGCATCTCCACCCACTACCCGCTGGTAGAGATTCTGACGGCGTGCCTCTTTGTGGCCGGGCTCGCCGAATTTGGCCTATCTCGAGATTTATTCAAGGCGATCATCTTCGGCATGTTGATGATCGTTCTGATCTTCACAGATCTCCGCGAGCGGGTGATCCCTCATTCTGTCACCCTCCTGGGCGGCGTGGTCGGCCTGGTCCTGAGCCTTCTGATTCCCGTCAATGACGCGCTTTTCGAATGGGTTTTTCGCCAGTTGGGATCGTGCTTCCAGCCCCGCTCTCTTCCTTCATTGGAGCGGTTGCCG
>JASHTR010000323.1 GCA_030040455.1 Terriglobia bacterium
CTGTTCAGTGGTGATGCCCAAGACAAGGCAAACGCGATCGCTCACTTGAAGCGGGCGTTGGATCAATGGAAAGACCTTGTTGCGGTGGCTGAAAGGCACTATGTGCCGAGAGATATTTGGATGATGGGCGGATTTAGCTGGGGAAAGTACACCTCCGACGTGCAGCGGGACCTCGAGATAGCTTCCACCGCGCAGTCATTTCCTTCCGGCAGCCAGGTTTGGCAGGTTGCCTCGGCTGGCAACGGGATACCTTCCTTTCAGAACGTTTCTATCCGAACCTACGGACCTTTCGTTGCCGCAGGTTTTCACAGTTGGCTTCTCTATGAAGCATCTTTGGTCAATTGGGACACCATTGAAGCGATGGCAGGCCGTAGCACAACCTACGTTTGGAGGCGCGCTCTTGCAGCACAGCCGGGGCGGGTCTGGGTGCTGGAGACGCCCTCGACGGTAACGGCCAAAGTGAAGATGAGCGGCCAGACGATTACTCCTCTGGTGACAGCCGTTCCTGACAACGGCGGCAATGTTTCACTCGCGCACGGTTATAAACTCTACCCGCTCGGCGCGAGCGGCATGGTCGAGGCAATGCTAGGGGCGGGAGTCGTCCCAGCAGTTACGGCTGTCGCTGCGCCATCCTCCATTCGCGTGGAGCTTCGGGGCAGCCCGGCCGCAAACGTCAGGCCGCCACTGGAAAAAACCTCCTCAGGGGTACTGCAGGCTCCAATGTCGGGGCTGCCGCCTGCACACCCGCTGAATTTTCTGAGCACCGAGGTCTACAAAGCAGCCTCCGCTACGTTTGAAGTCCGCCTCACGCAGCCCGGCTTTTACAAAATCCGTTGCCAATTACTCGCACCGCGAGGCGAGGACCCAGTCGTGCCCTTCAGCTTTGATGGCTCCAGCCAGCGCGGCAACCAGCTTTCCGGCCGATCCTCGGCGGATTGGCAATGGGTTTCTAACCGTAGAGGCATCCCATTGGGCGCCGGGATTCACACGCTTACGATTTACGTTCGAGATCCCGGCGAGCAGATCAAAGCGATTGAAGTTGAATCGGTTGAGTGACGGCAATATTTCGATGGTGATTGCAGGGAACCATTTTTCGCAAGGAGATAAAGTCATGCGCACCCCATGTTTGGTTTCCTTATTTCTGCTGTGCTTTTGTGCCTTTCTCGGGGCGGCAATTCCCACGGGAACGATTACTGGAGCGATCCAGGACCCGAGTGGCGCGGCGGTACCGGCCGCCCGCGTCACGGTAACATCAACCGAAACGGGACTTACACGCAGAACGGTGAGCGGAAGCAATGGGGAATACGTGGTCCCATTGCTTCCCGTAGGAGTCTACCGTATCAGCATCGAGGCGGCGGGTTTCGCTCCTTTCGAGCAGATCGGCATCGTCGTAAGAACGGATCAGAATTCGACCGTGTCGGTTACGCTGAAAATCGGAAGCTCGACCCAGGCCGTGACCGTCCAGGCCAACGCGCAGATGGTCGAGACGCGCTCGGGGGAGCTGAGCCAGGTGATCGCAGAGCGGGATATTGTTGAATTGCCACTCAACGGCCGGAATCCTGCAGCGCTGGTACTGTTGACGCCAGGAACGGAAAATCTGACCGCTGGTAATGCCAGAGGTGACACGGGTGGAGTGCAAACCGTCGCGTATCCCGGCGCGCAGCTCATCGGCGTCAGTGGTGCCCGCTATAACGGGGTTAATTACTTTCTCGACGGTGGCAGTGCTGAGGACATTTACAATGACATCAGCAACCCGTTTCCCAATCCTGACGCCGTGCAAGAATTCAGCGTGGTGACGAATAGCTATAGCGCCGAGTACGGGCATGCTTCGGGGGCGATTGTGAATGTAGTTACCAAATCGGGCACCAACCAATTTCACGGTGGCGCTTTCGATTTTCTGCGTAACGAAGACTTCAATGCCAGGAACTTCTTTGCCGCCACGCCGGATCAGTTGAAACAAAACCAATTTGGAGGAGATCTTGGCGGCCCGATCAAAAAGAATAAGCTGTTCTTCTTCGGGAATTACCAGGGGACCATCTCTCACGACATCACACAAGCCAATCCGGCCACAGTACCGACACAGGCGGAGCGAGGGGGTGATTTTTCGGCCCTTAAAGGACACCTCGTTGATCCCTACACCGGTGTGCCATATCCGAACAACCAAATCCCATCAACCCAATTCGCGCCGGCAAGCGTCAGCCTTCTCCAATTGGTCCCACCGCCGGAAACGTCAAACGGCTTGGTCTACTACAGCTTGCCCGTAGACTATAACGAAAATCAGTTCCTCACGCGGGCGGATTACGATCTCAGCAAGCACCATATCTTCGGGCGTTATTTCTACACCCATTATGTGCTGGATCCTGTTAACGCGTCTCAGGATCTGCTTCGTGCGACCGGAGGAGACAATTTTCTAGATCAGGAACTCGCTTTTGGCGATACTTATTCGATCAGCCCTAATATGCTCAACACCGCCCAATTTGCCTACACTCGGGACAACGACGTGATCACCGTTGCCTCACCCTTCACATGGCCCAGCCTGGGTATCCCCATCGCTACTAGCCTTCAGGGCCAGCCAGAGTTGGCTCTTACCGTGTCAGGTTGGTTCAGCGTCCAGACGGGCCATTACACCGATAACAACCGCCACTACTTTGACTTCAGTGACAGCCTGCACTGGATATCCGGTTCGCACGAGATTGCCGTGGGCGGCGAGTTTCTGCGGCTGAACGATGTGGAGCACAACATCGTTAACCAAAACGGGACTTTCACATTCAGCACAACCACCCTTACCGGCAATCCGATCTCAGACTTCATGATTGGGGATGTATATCAGTTCGTTCAGGGAGGTGGCGAATACTTCGACCGGAGTGGGAACCTGCCGTCGCTGTTCTTCGAGGATAAATACCAGATCAACCGCAGTGTGGTGCTGGATCTCGGGCTTCGCTGGGATCCCTTTTTCCCGTTCAGCGACTCGGAAGGACGAACGGAGTGCTTCGTACCTGGTTTAAAGTCGCAGCGATATCCGAACGCCCCCACGGGTTACCTTTTTGAGGGAGACCCCGGTTGTCCGTCGGGGGGGTTCGAGCCAAGTTGGGGTGAAGTCGGTCCGCGCTTCGGCTTTGCCTATAATCGCCACGGAGCAAGCAAGACAACGGTGCGCGGCGGGTGGGGTTTGTTCTACGAGCCTCCCAATATGAACATGTACACCCGCATGTCGGACAGCGCGCCCTTTAGCCCGCAATACGATTTGTTTGGCGTGCCGTTTATGAATCCTTATCAGGGAATGTCAAATCCGTTCCCGGCGCAGTTTGCTCCTTTTGTACCGCCCTCTAATTCCACGTTTGCGCTTCCTCTCGGTGAAGCTCAGGCTTTCCAGCCGAGCTGGACGCCAGCCCACATCATGAATTGGAATGTGACCGTAGAACACCAATTAATGAGCAACTTGCTCTTTAGGGCTGGCTACGTTGCTTCCGCAGGAAGATTTCTTTCCTACAACACAGATGTCAACGCGTCGCTGCCCAGCCCGACGGCCACGAAGGCCAACGAGACAGCTCGCCGGCCTTACCAACAGTTTGGAGAGATCGCCGAAAATATGTCCGGAGCAAATTCGATCTATAATGCCTTGCAGATGTCACTGGAGAAGCGTTTCTCCAAAGGCATAAGCCTGATGGCGAACTACACGTGGAGCAAGAGCATGGATGACATGACTGAACAAGGCGGCTTTGCAGTGATCAGCCCCATTGATCCTTACAACATCAATGCCTACCGGGCTGTCTCCGACTTCAACGTCCCTCAGAATTTTGTGTTGAGTTCTTTCTGGCAGCTCCCATCGCCACAGCATGGCTTGGCAAAGGCCCTTCTCGGCGGATGGGCGACCACAGGCATCTGGACCTGGCAGAGCGGTTTCCCATTGAACATAAATTCGGGCACCGACACCTCGTACAGCCTTACCGAAGGTAACACTTACGGCTTTGACCAAGCCGAGCAGGTTTCTACTCCGCAATACACGACGGGCACACTGGGTCAAAGGATCAAGGAGTGGTTCACGACGAGTTCCTACGCCACGCCTCTCCCAAACCATTTTGGTAACGTCGGACGCAACACTTTAATTGGACCCGACACATTCAACATCGACTTTGCCATCCACCGGGCCTTCTCACTCAGTGAGCGGTTCAAATTACAGTACCGGGCGGAGTTTTTCAACTTTCTGAATAATCCGCAATTGGATGATCCCAACACGACGTTGAGTAACAACACTTTTGGCCAGATTACAGCGGCACGCTCCCCGCGCATCATTCAGATGGCGCTGAAACTCATCTTTTAGACTTTGGCATAGGCACGAACACTCCATTTTTCGTCGGAGTTATACCCCCGAATGAAATAGAAGATGGACGTGCGAGGAGGTAAACCCGGTGGATCATAAGCTAACCCGGAGAGAGTTCGGGCAGGCCATCACCGCAGGTGTAGGTGCTGGTATTCTGGACGCCCAGACCCTCTCACCGCAAGGTTCGGGAGCGGCACGCCGACCTAACATCATCTTCATTTGCTCGGACCAGCACGACGGGCGGATGCTGATGGGAGGTCCGGATCAGCTTGCGCCGGCAAGAACACCTCATTTGCAACGATTAGCCTCGCGAGGGGTGTGGTTCAGGAACGCCTATACTGCTAATCCCGTATGCGCTCCGGCACGCGCCGCGCTGATGACGGGACGTTTTGCCTCTGATGTCGGTTCCTATTGCAATAGCACCCCCTTCGACGGCCGCGTGCCGACCTGGGGAAATTACCTGCGCGATGCCGGATACGACTGCTGGGCTACCGGCAAAATGGATTTGACTCCCGACGCCGATCTGGGATTTAAGCAGGTTAATACGTCACATGGGCATTTTATCCATCCGGATATCACCTCGTTATTCCGCCGCCCTCTCTGCTACCGCGTGGATATGCTGAAATTCGTAGATGGAGGGGTAGGAGAAAGGAGCCGGCAGCATGACCTGGAGGTGCTCGAAGCAGGGCTGAATTTTCTGCGCACCGAGGCCGGTCTTGCCGGTAAGCCCTGGGTGATGTACCTCGGCATGATCATGCCCCATCCTCCTTATCTCGCCCCGCAGAAATATTTGGACCTTTATCCTCCTTACGAAGTTTCTCTCCCCAATATACCTCCCGGCTATCTGGAAAATATGCACGTCGTCCATCGAGCGCTGCGCAATTTTGACTTTTACTCAACCCCGATTCCTGAAGAGCGAGTCCGGCGCGCACGCAGCGGCTACTACGCCATGATCACAGAGCTTGACGAGTTGATTGGACGCGTGGTTGACGAGCTTGACCGGACCGGAAGGTTGAAGAATACGCTGGTCATTTACACGTCCGATCACGGGGACATGCTCGGCACTCATGGCCTGTGGCAGAAAGACGTTCTTTTCGAAGGTGCGGCACACGTTCCCCTCGTCATGGCGGGAGCGGGATTGCCGCAAGGGAAAATAATTGATACTCCGGTTTCGCATCTCGATTTGGTCGCAACCATGTTGGACGCCGCAGGTATAATAATTCCCCATGGACTTCGGGGTCATTCTCTCCTCCCCATGTTGCGTAGGGAAGGGGCGGACTATCCTCAGTATGTTTATGCAGAGTCTCATGGCTCGGGCAAGTGCACAGGGTCATTCATGATCCGGAAAGAGGAATGGAAGTATATCTACTTTAGTTGGTACGGCGACAATTTGCTTTTTAATCTAAAGGAAGATCCTGAAGAGTTGAACAATCTGGCGGGTCGGCCAGAATTTGCCGCCATCGGTCGAGAATTACAGGGTGCGCTCACATCACTCGTTGATCCGGATGCAGTTACAGAGCAAGGCTTTGAACGGCAAGAGCACATGCTGCGGGC
>JASHTR010000024.1 GCA_030040455.1 Terriglobia bacterium
AACTCTTATTGCTTAAAGTCTGGTCAATTCTAGCCATCTCCTGATTGGCAGAATAATTGTTCGAACTGTCGAAAATGTAGTTTATGCCGGGCAGGCTTACGTTCGGATGCGGAATCCACAGACCTTTCCCTATGCCATTTTGCAAAAAACTTTCCAGGGTTGACGGGCGTATATCGCTGGCTGGGATAGTATTTCCCGGAAATGGTTGTCCAGTGAACGGATTGATGATCGGCTCTCCAGCAGTCACCAAACTAGACTCATCCCCTGCTAGTTGTGTGGGCGTGGGATACAACCGGGTTTCTGGAACCTTAAGAGTTTGACGGTAACCCTCATAGTTGAAAAAAAAGAACGTCTTGTTCTGACCGTGATAGATGTGGGGAAAGTAGACCGGACCACCGAGATTAGCGCCAAACTGATTTCGCCTGAACGGAGGTGTTGATCCGGGTTGGAAGAAGTCTCGAGCATCTAATGCATTGTTTCGTAGATACTCCCACGCCGTTCCATGTAACTGGTTAGTACCTGACTTAATCACTAAGTTAACCTGGGCGCCCCCCATTGAGCCAAGGGCCGCTGAGTAGTCGGCACTCGTGGTTTGAAATTCCTGAACTCCATCGACGCTGGGGGAAAACACTTGTGTCCCGTGTTGCCAGTCCTTTGTCTCCAACCCGTCAAGAAGATATACGTTGTAGTCGCTCATCATGCCGTTCACACTAAAGGTTATATCCTCTGGATTGATATTCACGGCATTACTCGTGTCCCCGGTCTTGTCTTCGATGGCTCCGGGCGACAGAAGGTTCAATTGCATGAAGTTTCTGCCATTGAGTGGCAATTGGGTCATGAGTGTTCCCGTAACAATCGTGCCCAGTTGGCCATTGGTGGTATTCAATAACGGCGCTTGTCCGGTAACGCTTACCTGTTGGTGCACAGTGCCTAGCTGCAGACGGAAATCTTCGGTTGGCGTCTGCCCCACATACAAGGTAATCCCGGGCAGCACCTCTTTCTTGAAGCCCTGTGCCTCCACAGAGACGCTATAAACTCCGGGCGTGAGCTGGGAGATGTAATACCTGCCACTCGAATTTGTTACAACGCTTCGAGAAAAGCCAGTGGTTGGGGACGAGATTGTGACCTTCGCGTTAGGCACGACCGCACCACTCGTGTCCGTCACCGTGCCATTCAGATTGCTCGTGCCGATGGCGATTTGCGCCTGACCCAGTTTCGGCGTCAGAACGAGCAGGCCTATAGATGCTAGCGCGACAAACAATACATTCTGGATCCTTGCGGATGTCTTATCACTCGTTCTCATTTGGGTCTCCTCTCTCTTAGGATGAAATTCTAAGCTTCTTTATCCCTATTGCTGGTCAAGCATGCCTACCGTTTGCAATGGATTAAGGCCCCAACTATGTGGCTGACAGCGAAGTGGCTCGCATTACTTTTTGGAACGCCTCAATGATGTCCGTTTCGTCGCGGTCCGTAAGGCACGACGGGATAGCCAGAATGATGCTGCGCGCAAAAAGGTCATCAGCCGCGGGGCATGCTCCTTTGGCGTATTGCCTCTCAAGACCGGCGTTTTCAGCCAGTTTCCAAGGGAAACCGCGGCCGTCGATACTTGTGCGGTTCACGAGGCTCGGGACGTTGTAGTAGAGATGCAACCCCCAGTCGGTCATGACGACGTTAGAAACGCCTTGCGGACAGGTCACAATACCTTCGACGCGCAGCGCGCGATTGACACGACGGGCAGTTTCTGCATCGGGGTAGATGGTAATGAGAAAGCAGCCTGTGTCACCGTCCGGGTCTATAATCCTTCTCAACCTCACGCCTGTGAACGCTTCGAGAGCCTTCCGGATCCGATACTTGCTGCGATGCATTGCCGCGATGATTCGCGGCAGTTTTCCCAGCTGCACGCGCAGCAGCGTCGCCCGCAGCTCGTCCAGCCGGTAGCCCTCGCCCCAAAGGCAATAATCGGGTTCACTGAACACTAGTCGCCCCTGCTCATCCCGCGCGTATCCCACGTCGTGACAAGCCACGGCACGATGGTAGAGCCGCAAGTCGTTCGTGACCACGCAGCCTCCCTCGCCTGACGTCATGTTTTTGTTCATCTGGAAGCTGAAGGTTGCCATGTCTCCAAACGTGCCCACCTTCTGACCGTCCACGCTTCCGCCATTGCACTGGGCGCAATCCTCTAAAAGAAAGATGTGGTGCCGGCTCGCAATCTGCCGGATGGCTTTAACGTCACCAGGAGCACCGCTCATATGCACCAGGATGATTCCTGATGTTCTTGGGGTAATGCATGCCTCAACAGATTTCGGGTCGAGGCAAAACGTATCGTCAATGTCAGCCAGGACGGGGATGGCGCCGTGGTTCACGACCGCAGCTATAACCGAAACCCACATATAGGCGGGCACAATCACTTCCTGGCCAGGGCCTACGCCCAGAGCGGAAAGCGTCACATTCAGCGCACCCGTGCCACTGGTCACCGCTACGGCGTGCCGGACGTCAAGCCATTGAGCAAACTCGGCCTCAAAAGCCACCGCCTCATTCTGCAAATCGACCCCATAAAACCGGAAAAGCGAGCGGCTCCTAAGAAGCCGAACTGCAGCATCAATTTCCTCTTCGTCCAGGTAATGGATACCAGGGAATTCCAGCGGCAGCGGTTCTCTCCGAACGGCCGCACCACCGTGGATCGCTAATCGGTTCGCGGCCTCTTCTGCTTTGACTTCAGCTACCGTCTTATCACTCTTCAATGCGAATCCTCACCTCCGATTGCGAGCGCACCACCCGCCGACATCAAGCGGGAGCATATAGCGAGTTGTTTTACCTTGTCAAGAACTTTTTTCTTATATGAAATAAGTGAGATGGTCGCGGCCCATTCTGGCGCTAGTTACTTCTTTGAGGAAGAATTCCCTAAAATTCTAAAACAGCTTACAATCGAAGGTTCGTGCCCAATAAGGTGACTGGTTGGCCCCCCCCTCGCGGGACCAAATCGAGCCTTTCCGGAGGAGAACGGAGATCATTGAATGAACGCTTCCGAGGTAACGAATCTTCTGCGGCTCATCTACTCCGAAGCCGCGACTTCTCGTGCCAGCCTGGCCGAAAGGACTCACCTCGCACCCAGCTCAATAACCACGCTGGTGCGGGAATTGGAAGCGCAAGGGCTGGTGCAAGAGGTTGGACGTGCGCCTTCAGACGGCGGACGGCGAAGGGTGCTGTTACGCATCGACCCGGAATTAGCTCACCTTGCGGCAATTCGCATTGGGAGATCGAAAACGCGGGTGGTCGTCACGGACTTTTTGGGAAAGATTCTTGCGCTCAAAATAGTACCCACGCAGGTTGGGAAGGGCGGGCGCCACGTCCTTAGGCTGATCGAGCGGGAACTCGGGACGGCGCTACGGAATGACCGGTCAATTAAAGGAATTGGAATTGCGATGTCCGGGCTCATCGACCGCGAATCCGGGAAGGTATTTTTCTGGCCGAAAGTCTCCGGTTGGAACAACGTGCCTTTGCGGCAGATGGTTCTCAGCAAGTTCGGTCTTCCTGTCATCCTGGAAGACAGCGTCCGTACCTTGGCCTTAGCCGAGCAAAGGTTCGGGGCTGCAAAAGGGCTAAGAAATTTCGTCTACGTGGTCGTCTCGATGGGGGTTGGCGCCGCTATCTATATGGACGGCCAGTTGTATTTAGGCGCTGACAACTTGGCGGGCGAATTTGGCCACATCACGATTGATGAGAGGGGTGACCACTGCTCTTGCGGAAATCGCGGCTGTCTGGAAGTCTATGCCTCAGGGTGGGCAATTCTCAACCGTCTCAAAAGTGGGCTCCAGGAAGGCGTGTATTCCAGCCTCGCCCAGGCGATGCGGCGAGATCCGGACCGGCTTTCGATCGAGGCGGTTGTTCGCGCTGCAAAGAGTGGTGACCAGTTTGCGCGCACGGTCCTCTGGGAGGCCGGACTACATTTGGGCACAGGAATAGCAACGATCATCAATCTTCTCAATCCCGAGGCGATTCTGCTTGGGGGCGAAGTGGCCCGTGCCGCAAGAGCTTTTCTCCTGAAGCCTATCTTCCACTCCTTCCGCAGCAGGACGTTCCAGCCCTCGGCGAAAAACTTGAGACTGATTCTTTCGCGGCTGGGCGGAGAAGCCGGTGCGGTAGGGGCAGCAATCCTGATGGGCGAACATCTCCTGCCGGATTTTTGGGGTGGCTCGGGGTTGAGGCGGGACTAAGAGTCATTGATTCATGATGGAAGCAATGGGCTAACGTGAGAGCCATAATCAGCATGATTAGTTCAAACAAGAAAAAACTGCTTGACTCGTGAAAAAGATAGTGCGGGAGAAGTCTCGCAGCGCAATTCCTCTATCATGGAGGAGGAGGTCACTATGAATGGTTTCCTATGAAATCGAGTCTGTCCTGGGAAGGCACGGGCACTCCGAGCAGGGGCATTGGTATTGGACTTTCTCCTGTCACTCCCTCTCCCGATGGATTCTGCGCAAACAGGGGGCCATGCGTCCCTGCTGTCTTCCAGTTTATTAAGCCCGGTCAGCTCCTTCTCGATCCGTTCTTTCCTTACCAGCAGCCTCGCATCTAGTGTTGTGTCCCTTAAATAATTAGCCAAGTCATTCTTCTTGCTTTTGACGGCGTCGAGGTTGGGTGCTCCCCGGATGAACCAATTCCAGTTTCGTGCGGGCGTGCTCTATCTTTTGGAGGATGTCCTCCAGTTTGGCGGTCCAGACGAAAGGTCG
>JASHTR010000324.1 GCA_030040455.1 Terriglobia bacterium
CAAAGCCACGATGCCTTTGCCCAAGTCACCGGCCAGGGCGATGGCAGCGCGGCCCTTGCTCACGCGCAACACATTATTGAATCCAGGATTGCCGGAGCCCACCTTCCGGATGTCGATGCCGGAGCCGGCCATGGCGAGCACCGCGAACGGGATCGAGCCCAGCAGGAAGCAAATGATGATGCGAAGGATCATATGCCGCTACCGCGCCAACTTCGCGAGTGATTCCCGGACGCGATCCCGGAGCAGAATCATATCACGAGGGCTGTTCACCTCAGGATGTATGACCTCACCCCACACAATTTGCGGTGTCGGATCCTCGCCGGGTTTGCCCGCCTCCGGGCTTTCAATGCCAATCTTCGAGTTCCGCGTCCGCGCCTCCGACTTTCGATCTGGCCACGCCACTCCTTCCGTGTTATGAAGGAAAACGGGCTGGATAGCGCAGGATGTTTCATCCGCTGCGTGCAGCCCATCCAGCCGGAAGCGTGACCGACCGGCCTGCACTCCGGCGGGCCCGTCCGGCAGGACCAGCACGGAGCCTTGGCTTCCAAGGCACTTTGCTATGCGCTGCCGCAAAGTGCCACCCGGAGGCGAAGACGCTTCACGCACCAACGGCACCACAAAAGGTCTCAGGAGAAAAGCTGCGGGCGAAGGAAGCTCCGCGAGCACGGCGGCATCCGCGAAACGGAATGGAACCGGAATGCGAGCCATCACCACAAGCGGGTCCAGATGACCGGGGCGATTGGCAATGAAAACGATGGGTTTGCCCCCGTTGAGCCTTTCGGTTCCCATCTGCCTTACCGAGTGTCCGCTCAGCCACAGGATGCTACGAGCGGCTGCTCGCGCCAGCGCATGAGGAGCGCTTCTTCCCGGCGCAAGGCGCGCCGCGCAACCCCCAGCATAGGCCACCAAACCAAACAAGGAAGCTCGCGATGAGCGATGCAACCATGCCACAACATTCCGCCGCGCCAACTCGAGCCAGTTTCCAAGATTTTCGAGCTCCAGCCGGGCGAATTGCATCCAGGGAGGGCGACGACTCCCTGAGAGTTTCCCTTCAAGATAAAGCGCGCGCGTGGCAGCACGCCGAATTTTCCCGCTGCTGGTCTTCGGAATGCTCTGCGGCGCGACAAGAACCACTTTGTCCGGCGGAAGGCCCAGCACTAAATCGACACTCCTCACAACACCTTCTTCAATGTGCTGCAATTCACCGGCGGAAACAGCACGTGTTTCCGCCACAACCACCAGACGCTCTGTGCCGGTGTGCGGATCGAGTGCACCAAAGGCCGCAACGCACCCTTTGCGGATTCCGGGAACCTCTGCGGCTGCCGCCTCAATTTCCTGCGGAATGATGTTCCGTCCGGACTTGATAATGCAATCCTTCAGGCGGCCCGTAACATAAAGCTCGCCGTTTGCCCAGTAGCCCAGGTCGCCCGAATCCATCCATCCGTCTTCGGTGATGACGGCGGAAGTCGCCCTGGGATTGCGGTAATAGCCTGCCGTTCGCGAGAGGCCACGGAAGAAAATACGGCCTTGCATCCGCTCCCCAACTTCTCTACCTTCTTCATCCAGCAGCTTCACCTCGTGGCCAGGCATGGGGCGGCCATTGGCAACGAAGCGCAGGACGTTGGTTTCATCGGACGGCGCGGGCACGGCACGCCCTTCCGCCTCAAAAAGACCGCGCCGAATGACATCAATCACCGGCAACCGGTTCATCGGCGTGAAAGCGAGCGCTACGGAAGATTCCGCAAGGCCGTAGCAAGGCACAAAGCTTTCTGCGCGGAAACCATAAGGCTTGAAGCGCGCAGCAAAGCGTGTCAGCGTGTCGGGCAGCACCGCCTCACCAGCATTGATCGCCACTCGCCATCGGCTCAGGTCGAGGTCCTCAAGAGCTTTTTCCGGAATTTTGCGCGCGCACAATTCGTAGGAGAAATTCGGCGCCGGGCAGAGCGAGCCTCGCGAATCGTGCATCGCCCAGAGCCAGCGCTCCGGGCGGCTGAGGAAGGCATGCGGTGACATCACCGTGATCGGCGCGCCATGATAGACGCTAAAAAGCCACGAGCCAATCAGGCCCATATCGTGATAGAGCGGCAGCCAGCTTACCACGTAATCATCCGGGCGAAACGCGACGGACCATCCAATCCCCCTAACATTTGCTAAAACATTGGCGTGCGTCAGGACAACACCTTTCGGGTCGCCCGTGCTTCCCGAAGTGTATTGAATGAAGGCGATCTCGGCAGGATTAATGCCGCGGCCCGGAAGCTTGCCGCCAGAGCGACAGAGCGCCTCGACGCTGGTCACTTCAATGAGGCTGGGGATGCTCAGCCGCATAATCTGTGAGACGGCGCGGACACGATCGAAACTGATGAGGAAACGAACTTCCGCATTCTTTAGAATCGTCACCTGGCGCCGGACATATTCCTCGATCTTGTCTGGCCTCGCCGGCGGATAGATGGGCACGGCCACGCCGCCGGCCAGCATGACGCCAAAGAAGGCATAAAAGAAGTCGGCACAGGTAGGCAGCATGATCGCCACCGTCTCGTTCGGGCGCAAACCGGCATCCAGCAATCCTGCCGCAACCCGGGAAGCCATTTCAAGGAGTTGGCCGTACGTAATATCACGGCCCGAATCCTCTTCGAGCAGATGAACCTGCACGCGGTCAGGCTCAAATTGAGCGTGGCGGTGGAGCACTTCCACCCAGTTCGTCGCCGAGGTGGGCGCCTCCGGCGCGTTGCGCGAGGGTTGGACAATGCGGTAGCGCGACTTCTGGCCAGAAGGCGCCGCGCCGTCAAAGATAGCGCGCACCCAATCCGCGGGCGTTTCCGCTTCCTGCGCCACTTCCTCCGGCAACCGCGTTTTAAAGCGCGCTTCAAGCCGCACCAGCAGCTCAACCCGCTCCAGGCTTCCAAGGCCCAGGTCGCGGTCGAGATGTGAGTCCATGGCGAGACTTTCCGCAGCGCGTTGAGAGCCCAGCTCGAGCAGAAGGTCGCGGACGACTTCGAGAGTTTGCCCCTCCAGGGAGGCGTCAACGGTTTTAGAAGTTATGGGCATGGCTCAGACGGCAGTGACAAGCGCAAGAAGTTGAAAGTTAAGGGTTGAAGATCCACACTCTTTTGACTGTCAACCTTTGACTTTCAACTCGTCATTCATCTTGTCACTGCTTTTATATCTTAAACGTCCATTCGCGCACCGCCTCGGGTTGCACCCATTTCTCGATCCCCTCAATCTGGTTCTTGATCCAATAGTTCTTCCAATCAATCGCTTCCGGGCGCCAGGGAAGCGACTGCCGGCCAGCGTCGGAAAGAGCCGCATAGGCATTGCGCATGTTTTCACACTCGAAGATATAACGATTCTGCAAAACGAACGGCAGGTATTGCCCTAAAGTTTGCTCGCGGAATCTCGACTGAAGGTCGAGCTTGCGCAATTCCGTCAGGGTGCCTTCCAGCCACCGCGATCCCGGCAAGCCAGTCTTCTGGAGCGTCGCTTTAGCACCTTCCATCAGCCTCTGCACGCGGGCAACGCCCTTCTGCAGCTTCAGGCGGCGGTCCTGTGCCTCTTCCTCTGAGACAAACCGAACCCGCGAGCGCAGTCCCGCGCCCGCGATTAAACCGACGAGCGCGCGACTCCAGGCTTCTCCATTCCTGCGCAGCCGTGCTTCGGCGTCGAGCAGGGCTACCACTGCGCCCAACTCGACGGGATTGACGTCGGCAGATGCCAATTGATAGACCTTTTCGTGCCGCCCTTCAAGCAGAAGAGCGCCTACGGTAAGAATGCCCGCGGCCGCCATATCGACGGGGATAATTTCAAGAGGGGCATCCTCCCGCACGGGCCAATCCTTCAGTCCTCCAAGCGCCATCAGAACAAGAGGAGCCGCTGTGCGCCCGCCTTCAATCCAGCCCGGGAACGGGAACTGCCAGGCGCTTTCAACAATGGCTGGCCGCACGATCGCAAATTCGAGACCCTCCGCCGCAGCGGTCATCTGCTCCCCAAGACTCTTCGCATAGGTATAAGTATTCACCCAGCCCCAGTTTGCAGCCCGCTGCTTGCCAAGAACAACAAGCCGCTGAGAGAGCTCGCGGGACCGTTTCCGCACGTCGCCAGTCGAGCCATCGGACGCATAAATCTGCCGGATCATTTTCCGCGCGAGATGCAACTCTTCCTCCGGCTCGAAGCTCCCGTCTCCCGGGCCGCGCCGATGAGGGTAAAAACCGATAATCGGCTCAGACTCCTCAATCAACCCATCTGCTTCACCACACACAAAACATGTGGAAACGTGCAGCAGCTTAGCTCCCGTCTCTCGCGCAAGGCTGATAACGTTTTGAACGCCGTCGACGTTAGAGCTGAACGAGTCATCAAGCGGGGGAAAGAAATCCACCCGACCCGCGCAATTGAGAATAATGCCAATCCGGCCAGCCAGACGATTTATAGCTTCGCCCGCGAGACCGCAGTAAGGCGTGCTAATATCTCCCGGCCAGACGGTGACTTTTGTCTTCAGAAGTTCCTCGTTTTTATGCCGCCAAATAGAAGCGAGGGCGGGAGACTTCACTGTTTCGTCAAAAAAACGCTCGCGGGCAGAAAGATCACTTTGCGCGCGGAGCAAGATGTGCAAGTGCTTGAAATGAGGGAAACGGTCGAGCAGTAGCCCCAGGACCACCTTGCCGAGAAAGCCGCTTGCTCCGGTTAAGAGCATCTCGTGCTCGCTGAAAATCTCGCCGGGGTCCGTCAATCGTTCCTCCCGCGCTCTGAGAGGAGATCACGAGAGAGCGCGACTGAGAAATGTTATCGACCGTCTCCGCAGATTGTCAAGAAACACTCGCCGTTTTCCGGCATTACCGTTGCGGAAGCGGCTGTAATGGCGGAATATTATCAGGAGCAAGCAATGAGGCTGATCTACTCTGACCAATACGATTTGAACCTCGGCCAGCACGTTTTCCCTTCAGTCAAATACAAGCTGACCCGGGACAGGCTGCTGGAGGATGGCGCCGCGCAGGAGCAAGACTTCGTTGAGCCGGAGCCTGCTTCCGATGAGGACATTGCTCGCGTCCACCACCGGGAATACATCGAAAAACTGAAGCGCGGAACCCTCACTCCGGAAGAAATTGTTCGCATGGAAGTCCCTTATTCCCCGGAGTTGGTGCGGGCCGTGTGGCTCGCGGCGGGAGGGTCGATTCTTGCCGGAGCGCTGGCCCTTAAGCAGTCGGCAGCCGTCAACCTGGGTGGAGGATTTCACCACGCCTTTCCCGGTCACGGCGAAGGCTTCTGCGTGCTTCACGATGTGGCTGTCGCCATCCGCCGATTGCAAAAGGACCGCGCCATCCGCACCGCCATGACGGTGGACTGCGACGTGCACCAGGGAAACGGTACCGCATTTATTTTCCGAGACGATCCGTCGGTTTTCACCTTCTCCATTCACCAGGAGCGGAATTACCCCTTTCCGAAACCACCGGGGAATCTGGACGTCAACCTGGAAGACGGTATCGAAGATGAAGAATACCTGGCGGCCCTTGAGGAGGGATTGGATCGATCATTGGCGCAATTCAAACCTGACCTTATCTTTTACGTCGCCGGGGCTGATCCGTACCGCGAAGATCAACTCGGTGGGCTGCGGCTCAGCATGGAGGGTCTCGTGCGGCGAGACCGAATGGTATTCGAGAAGGCAAAGCATATTCCCGTCGCCGTGACGTTGGCGGGCGGTTATGCCCGGCGGTTGGAGGACACAGTCCGTATCCATGCCAACACGGCGCGCGTCGCCAAAGAATATGCGCGGGACGACGAACAATGAAGAGTAGCCGCGGCGAGCGCTTTCCTGGCCGTGGGCTTTCCCGCGGGTAGCACAGCGCGGATAAGCTGCAACCAAATCCATGGTGCGATCATTCCCACACAGGCGAGAATTAAATGTAACGGACCCCCCGCTTTCGCGAGGGCGACCGCGGGCGTATTTTTAAGGCAGCTTCCGAGGCATTGGATTGACCGTATGCTTCCTCTTGCCCGGAATCCCGGCCTTGAGAGTTGGCTTCGGGGCTGGTAGATTAAATAGAGTTTTCGAGAAAGGTGGAACGGTGGCCAGACTTACGCGCAAGGAATTGAAGCAGGATCCTTTTCTCTCCGTCTACTATGACGACTTCGTGGAGTTTGCCGAAAAGCATCACCAAAAAATAATTGGCGTGGTAATTGTGGCCGTTCTGGCTTTTTTGGTGGTGACGGTATGGAAACGTCACGAGAGGGCTGCCGAATTGAATGCCAATGCCCTGCTCGGTACGGCCCTTAGCACGTTCAATGCTTACGTTGGTGCCGCGCCGCCGGATGCCCTGGGCCCGGAAGCGCAGACGTTTCCGAGCACAGAGGATAAGTATAAAGCGGCGCTCCAGCAATTCAGCGAGGTGATCGTCAAGTATCCCCGGCAGAAAGCTGCTGAGATCGCTCTTTACCACATTGGAATCTGCCAGGCGCAGCTTGGCCAGCAAGCTTTGGCGATTGACACTCTCCGGAAGGCAGCTAACGCTTCAGACCCTGAGTTTGCTTCCCTGTCCAAGTTTGCTCTTGCGGATGAGCTTGCGCGCACTGGCCATTTGGATGAGGCAGCGCAGATTTTCCGCGAGCTTGCCGCGCATCCAGTTCAGTCCGTTCCTGCGGCAACGGCATGGCTGGCGCTGGCCGCCGCTGAACGGGCGTCCAACCCTGCCGAGGCTCGCCAGATTTACCAGCGCCTGACCCGGCAGGCGGGCTCGGATACCTACCTTGAAGAGGCTGCCCAACAGCAGCTTGACGATCTGCCAAAATAAAAGCGTGCATGAACGCGAAACGCTTGAAACCGATATCTTGATCGTCGGCGCCGGCCCCGCCGGGCTTAGTTGTGCCCTGCGTCTCGCTGCTCTTTCGAAAGAGCAGCAACAAAACCGCTCCCAATTGACTCCCGAAAACGTTTTTGTCCTTGAAAAGGCCGCCCAGATCGGCGCTCATTCGCTATCCGGGGCCGTTCTCGACCCGCGCGCGCTCCGCGAGCTGATCCCGGATTTCCAGACTCAGGCGGCACCGCTCGAATCACCCGTTACGGCCGATGCCGTCTTTTACTTCACGCGCCGCAGACAATTCAAATTCCCTATCGTTCCGCCTTTCCTGCGCAATCACGGCAACTATATTGTTTCGTTAAATCAGCTCGTGCGCTGGCTGGGGCATCGTGCCGAGCGCGAAGGTATCAGCCTTTTTCCAGGCTTTTCGGGCATGGAAGTTCTCTACGAAGGCGAGCGCGTGGCCGGCGTGCGCGTGGGCAGCAAGGGCATTGATCGCCAGGACCATCGCAAGGCCAATTTCCAGGCGGGATATGATCTGCGCGCCAAGATCACCATTTTCGCAGAAGGGCCTCGCGGCTCGCTCAC
>JASHTR010000025.1 GCA_030040455.1 Terriglobia bacterium
CCATCGCCGTCATTCCCGCGCAAGGGGAAATCGAAGATGCTACGGAGGATTACCCATTATAGTGACAACAAGCGCTGTAACGGCGGTCTGTGGCCGCCGGTCTTTCGGTAAAGAGGTCGGCACTATAATGGGTAATCCTCAATATTGGCAGGGCAACGTGCCGGATTCCCGCTTGCGCGGGAATGACGTTTCTCGTAACCTGACAAGACTCGCTCGCGGTGAGTTATGGTGAACGAAAAATTGAAGATTGCCATCGGCTCGGATCATGCAGGATTTCGGCTGAAGGAAAGCGTGCGGAAACACCTTGCCGAAAAAGGGTGCGACGTTGAAGATTGCGGGGTGCATTCAGACGAGCCTGCCGATTACCCCGATTCCGCTCAAAAAGTAGCCGTTCGCGTGGCAGCCCGCCAAGCCGGATGGGGCGTCCTCATCTGCGGGACGGGCCTGGGCATGGCCATCGCTGCCAACAAAGTGCCCGGCATCCGTGCCGCAACCTGCAACAACACGCTGCTGGCCCGGTTTGCCCGCGAGCACAACAACGCCAACGTGCTTGCCCTGGGCGGTCGCATGGTCGATGCGGCGGAGGCGAGGAAAATTGTAGACACCTGGCTTGCCGCTGAATTCGCTGGCGGCCGTCACGAGCGGCGCGTCGAAAAAATTACCGCTCTTGAGGAGCGTTCAGTATACTGACTCGATGGCGCAGTTTGTAGCGCGGGGTCCGTTTTTGACCCTGCGGCATTTCAAGCCCGTTTCTACGTAATCTGTGGATTGAAAAGCGTTAAAAGGCGAACGCTGCCTTACAACCTTTCTGAAAACTCGCCGCGTTTCGACAAGGATGGACAAGAACCCAATGCGTTTAGCCAACAAAATAGCGCTTGTCACCGGGGCCGGCAGTGGCATCGGTCGGGCCATTGCTCTTCGCTTCGCAGAAGAAGGAGCAAAGGTGGTCGTGAACGACATTAACGACGCCGGAGGCCATGAAACCGTCCGAAGGATCAAGGAAGCTGCCGGGGAAGGCATGTTCGTCCATGCCGACGTGTCGAGAAGCGATGAGGTCGCGCGGATGGTCGAAGCCGCGGCAGACGCCTATGGCAGCCCGCAGATCCTTGCCAACGTCGCAATCTGCGGCTCAACGGCGGTTGGAGAGAATCAGTGGACGCCGAACATCGAGGTGGGCATGCACGGCACGTGGCTATGCATGCAGGCGGTGCTGCCCAAAATGAAAGAAATGCATGAAGGAAGCATTGTCAATATCTCCTCGGTGAATGGCCTGATGGGGTTTGGAAACACGCATGTCTACAGCGGGGTAAAGGCAGGGATCATCGGCCTTTCACGCTCTCTCGCGGGCGAAGTCGGGAAATACGGCATCCGCGTGAATTGCATCTGCCCTGGCACCATCGTGACCGAAATCTGGCAGCCCGTGATCGAGAGGGACCCGAACATCGTGAACCGCCTTAAAGCCCTCTACCCTTTGGGCCGGCTTGGCAGGCCGGAGGATATTGCCCATGCCGCTTTATTCCTGGCTTCCAGCGAAGCTTCCTTTGCCACCGGCGCCGTATTTGTGATCGACGGCGGCGTTACTGCTACGCATCTCTCATTTCCGGCCTTTCGGGAAGAATCCTGACTCGGCAACGATAAATAATGCGCATCATCCGTGCATCGCACAAGGGCGGCCATCCGTTTTGTAATTGACTTGTAAGCCCTGCGATTTTCACTTCTCACTTTGCTGCGACACCCTGCGATTTTCACTTGACATGCCCCTCTCCGCTGTGATTAATTAGGCGCGTTTTGGTAGCGCAGCGTTCGCTGCGCTAACGCTGCGGCTTTTTAAGGCGCAGCAAGCAGCGCTCCTACCGGCAGACCGTAGGGCCGAAAGGGGGCCTTGCGCCACGTTGCGCGGAAGTGAGGGGACATGAGGCGAATAGCGTTCGCCTTCGTCTTTCTTATCGTTGTTCCCGCCTTTGTCCTGTCCCAGTCGGCGCCATCAACAAGCCTGCAGGCCTCAGCGCTGGTCGGGGAGGCCATCCACGCTCTGACCGGCGGCAGCTCTCTTACCGACGTCACGCTTCAAGGGCAAGCTGCCTACACGGCGGGCTCGGACCATGAGACGGGCACGGCCACGCTCGAAGCCACCTCCCGCGACGAAAGCCTGGTAACGCTCAATCTATCCGGCGGCGTGCGCGAATGGGCGCGCGGCTGGGTGGTGGGCCAAGCGGTGGGCCAAGCGGTGGGATCGGTGCCGGGCGGAGCGTGGACGGGGCCGGACGGGCAGGCGCACGCAATGGCGCTCCACAATGAATGTGACCGGTTCCTCCACCCTCAGCCGGTCTTTCACTTACACGTCGAAGGGCATGGTGGAGACGGCGACGGATTTCGGCAGCAACACGACCACGTTCAATTACGGCAGCGGGTCGTGCAACGACGCGTTTCCCACCAGCATCAGCCAGCCGCTTTCGCTCACGAGCTCGATGGCCTGGAACTGCGATACGGGATTGGTGACCTCCGTTACCGATCCGAACAGCCAGACCACCAGCTTCAGCTACGATGAGTTCTATCGTCCCACGGAGACGAATTATCCTGACGGTGGCCAAACAAGCATCACCTACAACGACGCGAGCGATGGGGCGTGGAGCGTGGTGACGACGGCGGAGCTCAATGCCAGCTCGAGCCGCGAGGATACGGCGGTGCTGGACGGCCTGGGGCGCGTCGCGCAGACCTCCGCGTTTGAGGTCTGCGGCTTGGGGTTGAAGATTCCAGCCATCAGATTCGCGCGGGTGGCGCGTTATCACGTCTTCTGCGATAGGTGCGATGAAGAAGGCGGAGGCCAAGGCTTGTTGATGGGGCAATCAATCAAA
>JASHTR010000026.1 GCA_030040455.1 Terriglobia bacterium
CATCGGGGGGCTGGCGGACCTATTTCTCATGCTCGCAATTCACTGACCAGGGAATGCCGAACCGGTCGATCACCATGCCGAAACGGGCGGCCCAGAAGGTTTGCTGCACGGGCATGAGGATGCGTCCGTTCTCGGCCAACTCTTGAAATATCTGTTCCGCCTCGCCCGGCTTCGTTACCTGGAGCGAGACAAAAAATCCTTGAGGTTTCTGATACCTGCCGGGCGGAGCGTCCGAACCCATCAAGATTTGGTCTCCCACAGCCATCCGGGCGTGGATGATTTTCTTGCGCCACTCAGCAGGCACCTGGCTCGCGGCCGGGGTGCCCTCAAACGGCATCATCGCCTCGACCTTCCCGTTCAGATACTTTTCGTAAACCCTAAATGCCTCTTCGCACTGGCCGTCGAAGAGCAGTAATGGCCCGAGCTGCATCATTTACCTCTTTCTGCCGGCGCGTTCCTCAAGCGATTTCCACCTGGGCCCGGCATTGTTGAATTTAGGTAGAAGCGGAGTCGGGTCCCGCTCCCGCCAGCGTCGCTGGACTTCTGCCAGAACAGACCCGCGACGATGCGCCATTTCCTCGATCAGTGCGCAGGGTGCCGCTGTCGCCTCATGCCGCGCACCCCAAATGAGGAACTCCAAAAGGATCGGGGCGAGATCAATCCCCTTCTCCGTCAGCCGATAATTTACCCTCCGCCCGTCCGCATCCTCCGGTTCCGCGATAATAATCCCTGCCGCTTTGAGTTTCTCCAGGCGGTCGGCCAGGATGTTCGTGGCAATCCCCTCGCCGGATTCCTCGAATTCCTTGAACGTCCGGAAGCCGCGGACCATCAGGTCGCGGACGATCAGCAGAGACCAGCGATCGCCGAACATTTCGAGCGAGATGCTCACCGGGCAGCCGGAGCGGCGCTTGGACTTACGCTTCCCAGCCACAACCGGGAGAATAACCCGATCACTTGTAAAGTGCAAGTGATGTGGCCGCGCGATCGTATTCCACCCCACCGAAACACTCCACCTCGCAGAATCACGGCAAGGTCGCGCGAGGATGGAGCCGTCCTGGGTTGATGTTTTGACGTGACCGTGGTCTCTCTCACCGGCGGCTTGACAACCCACATCGTCGTGTATTCTAATTAACCATCTGGTTAGTTAGTTTATATCACGTCCGATGAAGAGCGCAAGAACCCAACCTGATCGGAGGCTCGAGCGGGGCGTGCGGGCGCGCGCGGAGATCCTGCAGGTCGCCGAGCGCATCTTCGCCGAAGCAGGACTCGAAGGCGCGCGTATGGAAGCGATGGCCGCCGCACCCAGCTTGTGGCAAACGAGCGTCAGTGGGCGGCAGCGGCAGCGCAAACGCAGAAGGCCCAGGTGATCCTTGACGAAACCCGGATTCGTTCTCCCATTGACGGCGTGGTGGACGTGCGCGCCGCCTTGGCCGGCGAGGTGGTTTCTCCCGGGCAGGCCATCGTGACGCTGGTGAATCCCGCCAATCTCTGGGTGCGCATTGACGTGCCCGAAACCTACATCGACCGCATCCGGCTTGGCGAACCGCTGAGCGTCCGGTTTCCCTCCGGCATGGAAAAGACCGGCACGGTCTTCTTTCGCGGCGTCGATGCCGATTACGCCACGGAGCGCGACGTGAGTCGCACGAAGCGCGACATCAAGACGTTTGAAGTCCGCCTGCGCGTCGACAACCGCGACCGCCGCATCTGGCCCGGCTTGACCGCTTACGTCACCCTTCCCTTATCCGGAAATGAAAAATGAACGACATCGAAGTGGAAAACATCACGATGCGCTTTGGCGCGTTTACAGCCGTGAATGATGTCAGCTTTCGAGTCGGGCACGGAGAGACCTTCGGGCTGCTCGGCCCCAACGGGGCCGGGAAGTCCACGCTGATCCGCATCCTCACCACGCTGCTCGTGCCCACGGCGGGCAGCGCGCGAGTGGGAGGGTTTGACGTGGTGCACTCCGCAAACAGTGTTCGCAAGTCCATTGGCGTGATTCCGCAGGCGATGACTTCTGACCTCGACCTGAGCGCAGAAGAGAACATGCTGATTTTCGCCCGCCTTTATGGTGTGCCGGGAGAGCGGAGGCGGCGTTCGGTTCGCGACCTCCTGGAGGCGGTTCAGCTCTCGGAGTGGGCGGATAAACCGGTGCGCACTTTTTCCGGCGGGATGCGGCGGCGGTTGGAGATTGCGCGCGGCCTAGTGCACGAGCCCAAAATATTTTTTCTTGATGAGCCCACCACCGGGCTCGATCCGGTTTCGCGCGTGGCTGTGTGGGAGATGCTCGAGGGGCTGAAGAAAGAGCGTGACCTCTCCATCCTGGTGACGACGCATTATCTGGACGAAGCAGACAAGCTCTGCAACCGGGTTGCGATCGTGGACCATGGACGCCTGGTAGCGCTGGATTCGCCCATGAAACTGAAGGCCTCGATCCCCGGCAACAACATCCTGGAAGTCAGCTTTTCAGCCCTCCCGGAAGGATGGCTCGAAACGCTGAAGCAGCTTCCCGAAGCGCAAAACGTCGCGGCCTCCGATCACGTGTTTCGCATCGTCTCGAACAACGGTCCTCGAACCACGGTGGGACTCTTCGAAGCCGCGCGGCGGGCGGGCGTCACGGTCGCTTCGCTGTCGGTCCAGAGCACTACGCTGGACGATGTTTTCATGCACTACACGGGCCGGCAGTTGCGCGACACGACGCAGGATAACGCGGTGCACGATATGAGTTATCTTTACCAGCAGCGCTAACCCATGCAACGCATTCTTGCCATCATCGAGCGCGACCTGCGGAAGTTCCAACGGAGCCCGGCGCTGATCTTCACTACGCTGGTTTTCCCCCTCGTCCAGCTCGTCATTCTAGGCTATGCCTTCGGTGGCAACATCAGGAATCTAAAGCTCGGAGTGGTCGATCAGGATCACGGCTACGAGGCCATCAAGCTGCGCGAAATGTTTGGCGCCGTGGAGGCGACGGCGCGCGCCTTCGTGACGATCCCTTACGACGATCTCGGCTCGGCCATGACGGACCTTCGCAACGGCCGCCTCAGCGCCGTGGTGAATATCCCTCCCGATTTCACGCGGGACATCCTGGCCCAGAAGGATCCCCAGATTGGCCTCATGGTCGATAACACGGACAATTTTGTCGCGAACACCCTTGAAAGTGCCTTCACGGATATTGTGAGCGACTTTTACAAGAACGGCGTCAGCGTGCGGGTCGAGCCGACGCTCCAGCTCGAGACGGTCGAAGTCTATCCGTACACGCCTTACATTCAATTTCTGCTGCCCGGAGCCATCGCGCTCTCCATCTTCATCACCGCCATGATTGGCGGCGGCATTATTTTTATTGATGATAAGGCGCGAGGCCTCCACGAAGGCTATCTCGTCACCCCCATCACCAAGGCCGAGCTGATTCTGGGATTTAACCTGGCCGGGGCGTTCAAGGGCGTGCTCGCTGGGCTGGTCCTCACGGTCTTTGGGTCGCTCATTGCCGGCATCGCCGATCCGCTTGATCCATGGCGACTCTGCAAAATGCTGATGCTCATTGCGCCAGCCTCCTTCGCGTTTATCAGCATGATGTTCCTGATGATGGTGCGGACAAACGATCCGCTGGTGCCGCGCGCCATGTTTGGAGTGCTGAATACGCTGTTGTTCTTCCCGAGCGGCGCGATCTATCCAATCAACGCTTTCCCCACCTGGAGGAGCTGCTCGCTAAAGTCGATCCTTTCACCTACTCCGTCAACGGTTTCTCGACCCTGCTTTTGAAAAACGCCGGACTCTCCGCCATCGTCGGAGATTTTATGTTCCTGGGCGTTTTTTCAATCATCATGATGATTACTGCTACCGCTCTCTTTCGGCGGACATTTTAAAAGGTTCCAGCCCTCAGCCTTAAGTCACCCTTGCTGACCGCTGATAGCTGACGGCTGAAAGCTGATCTCCAGGATGCCTCAAGCGATGGAATTCGTGTTAGCCTGGACGATGGAGATGCCCATAACCTTCAGGAGCTGAACCACGATGACGTTGTTGGATGCAAAACCACCGAAACCTAAAAATGGCATCGGGAAATACATCCCTCTTCCGCTCCTCATCATTATCATTGCGGCAATCGTTGGTCTGGTGACTTACAGCTTGTGGAATTACCCCGAGCAGCGCGCTGTGTCGCGCTTCCTCACCACGCTCGAAAGGAGCGATTACCAGAAGGCTTACAAACTCTGGCAGCCCGCTCCTTCCTATCAATTCAGCGACTTCATGCACGACTGGGGGCCGGAGGGTGACTACGGCAGGATTCGCACCTTCGAAATCCTCTCTGCGAAGTCCAAGGGAGCCACAACGGTTCTCGTCTACGTGAGCATTAACCGCGAAGAGCCTCCTCTGGGCATTCTGGTGGACCGAAAGTCGAAGGGGCTGGCATATTCTTTCTACTAAGGGATTGCGTGCGAATAACGCGAATAGCGGACGCGGAGTTTCCCAAGGCGGGAAACTCCGCGGCTTGGCTATGAATTCCCACAAGAAAGCCGCAGACTTCGAAAGGCACGAAGCCTGCGCTCCCCCGCTTTATTGACGTTCGCAAATTATAGTGACGGCATTCTCTGTAGCGGCGCTCTATGAGCGTCGAAAAAACAGCGCTTGTGTCACCATAATTTGCGGGACCC